>MWDT01000147.1 GCA_002070825.1 Verrucomicrobia bacterium ADurb.Bin122 | reverse complement strand
CCGGCACGAAGTTCGGCGGTGATGACATCGTCATCGTTCGTTTCGATGCGGATGAAGCCCTGGTAGGCGCGGAGGCGGGCGTCTTTTTCAAGCAGGGCGAGCTCGGGGGCGGAGGAGGCGGTCCACGATTCATTTCCGAGGGCGCGGCCGGCTTCGTCACCGAGCGTGCCGAGCACATCCACGATGGGGAAGAAGGAGAGGTTGAGACTGTGCCCGATCTCTGGATTCAGGGCGAGCCGCTGGATGAAGGCGATGAGCGCGAGCGTGCCGGGCAGCGATTGCGACGAGTAGCCGGAGAGGACGGCGAGGCGGACGGAGGCGTCGGTGGTGTTGGGCCCGAAATAGGCGAAACGCGGCACGTGAAAGGCGGCGGCGTGGTGGAAGAAGGGGCCGAGCGGCGATCCGAATACGTAGGCGGATTGTTGGGCGTGGCCGTAGAGCGCGCTGAGGCGCGCGCGAAGGTCAGTTTGGACGGCCTCGACCGGCGCTGGCTGCGGCGCGGGAGGGATGGTGATCGTGGCGGGCGTTGGCATGGGGGGCGTATTTTGCGGGGGCGACCACGTGGCTGGTGGGCTGAGTGGCGAAAATCCGTGAGATCAGCTGAGGGCGGAGGCCGTCGGCGAGGCGGCGAGGCGCGTTTTCTCCGTGCGCTCGATCTGGGTGACGCGGCCGTCGTGCACGACGAGTTGGACGACTCCGAAGCGAAGGGACTCGACCTTTTCGCGGACGAGGCGCTGCCAGTCCGTTTCCGGTGACGCGGGGTGCGTCGGGGTGGTGTGGAGGATTTGAGAGGCGCTCATGTTGAGTAAACAGTACAAGTATTACTCGTTAAGTAAAGATTTGAATCATGCGCTGGCTGGTCCGATTTGATATATTGTTAATAATTAATATTTAGAGTATAAAAATAGGTGTCGGATGCGTGATTAAATCATGACTGAATTGATAATGTTAAAGGCCGTTTTAGGCGGTTTGGGGTGGCTGAATCGGCGCTGACGAGACGGGGCCGGGCGCGAGGCGGAGGTTGCGTTGACAGACGCGGGGGGCTTTTCTGCGCGCACCCCGAATGAGCCTTTCGCATCGACGCCTCTCGATCTGGTACCAACAGCTCGCGCAACAACTGGAGGCGGGCGTGCCGCTGGCCGAGGCGCTGCGGGCGGTGCGCGTGGGGGGCGTGCCGTCGCTGGCGACCGAGCGCATGGCGCAGCAAATCGAGGCGGGCGGCTCGGCGGCCGATGCGTTGCGCGCCGGCGCGGCGTGGCTGCCGGCGGCGGATGTGATTTTCCTGTCGGCTTCGGCGGAGGTCGGGCGGCTGCCGCGCACGTTGCAAAACCTGGCCGCGCGTCACGAACATCTGAGGACGGTCACGCTGCGCGTGATCCTGGCGTGTCTCTATCCGGCGGCGGTGGTGCATCTCGGGCTGCTGCTCTGGCCGGTGATGCGCATGGTCGATTGGGAAAAAGGCTTCGTGTGGGACGGGTTCGCCTATGCGCGCACGCTCGCCTGCACGCTGCTGCCGTTGTGGTTCGTCTGCGGCGGGCTGTGGGTGCTCGTGCGACGGCAAAGCCCGCTCGTGGGGTTGCTCGCACAGGCGTTGCCGGGCTTGCGCGGCTACGTGCGGGCGCAGGCGCTGGCGGACTTCGCTTTTGCGCTGGGCAACCTGCTCGATGCGGGCGTGGCCATCGGGCGTGCCTGGGGCACGGCGGGCGCCGTGGCCAACTCGGCCCGGTTGAAACACGCCGCCGGCGCGATGGAGCAGGCGATCCTGCGCGGCGAGGAGCCGGGGGCGCAGCGGCGCGTGTGGACGTGTTTCCCCGAGGAGTTTGCCGCGTTGTACCGCACGGGCGAAAAGACGGGACGGCTGGAGGAAAACCTGTTCCGGCTCGCCTCCGAGTACCAGGAGCGCGCGAAGCGCTCGCTCGCGCTCGCCTCGATGCTCTACCCCTCGCTGCTCTTCCTCGGCGTGGCCGGGATGGTGGCGTATGCGGTCATCTCCTTTTACTCGGGTTACCTCAATATGATCAGCAAAATGGCCGAGTGAGGCGTCCGTGTGCGGCGCGGCGGCGGAGTTTTTCCCCTCGCTCCGGCGTGAGGCGCCATGCAGAAGCGCGGGATGAAAAAGACATTTCGCCTCAGCGAGCCCGGCAAAGAGACGCCCCGCGTGATCGACGCGATCAAGTGCGAGGTGAACAAATACCTGAAGCGCGAGCGCCGGAAGAAGCTCCCCGAGGGTGTGGATTTCTGGGATTTCGACTGCCAGATCGGCGCCGGCCAGGAGACGCCGGTGAAGAAACACGTCGCCGAGCTCGGCAAGGCCATCGACGCCGTGGCCACCGCTGGAGCGACCGCCGTGTACGTCGAGATTCTCGCGACGCCCGGCCACCGCACGAAACGCGCCCCCGAGCCCGAAGCCGGCGAGGCGGACTCAGACCGCGCCTTCGACTGATCGCGCGCCGCCGCCGCACGGCGTTCGGCAGGGCGTAAAGTTTACCCTCGCATGGTCCCCCATTCGCCGGGCATTTCCGGGGCATGCCGTTTACCAAACTCGGGCTCTATTCCAGCATCGTTCGCGCCGTCCAAGCCAAGGGCTACGGCGAGCCCACGCCCATCCAGCAGCAGGCGATCCCCGCCGTGCTCACGCGGCGCGACCTGATCGCCTCGGCCCAGACTGGCACCGGCAAGACGGCCGCGTTTGCGCTCCCCATTTTGAACCGCCTCGGGCCGCACGAGGCCACCGGCCCGCGCGTGCTCGTGCTGGAGCCGACGCGTGAACTCGCCGCACAGGTGGACGAGGCGTTTCGCGAGTTCGGCCAGTTCACAGACCTGCGCACCGCGCTCGTTCACGGCGGCGTGGGCTTCGGGAAACAACGCGCGGCGCTGCGCAAGGGCAGCGACATCGTCGTCGCCACGGTCGGGCGCCTGCTCGACCTGCTGCGCGAGCGGGCCCTGACGCTCGACCACCTGCAGGTGCTCGTGCTCGACGAGGTCGACCGCATGCTCGACATGGGCTTCATCGAAGGCGTGAAGACCATCGTGAGCCTCTGCCCGCACAAGCGGCAGACGCTGTTCTTCTCCGCCACGCTGCCGCCGCAGATCGAGGAGGTGGCCCGCTTCGCGCTCCGCGACCCGCAGCGCATCGCCATCGGCCGTGCGCGCTCCGTCACCGAATCCGTCACGCACGCGATGTACCCGGTGAGCCAGGGGCTGAAGTTCCAACTGTTGCTCGCGCTGCTGGAGAAGACCGAGTTCAAGAGTGTGATCGTCTTCACGCGCACGAAGCACGGCGCCGACAAGATCGCCGCCCAGCTCAAAGAGGCCGGCCACTCCGTGACGCTCCTGCATGGCAACCGCAGCCAAGGCCAGCGGCGCGACGCGCTCGCGGGCTTCAAAGAAGGCCGCTACGAGGTGCTGGTGGCGACCGACATCGCCGCGCGCGGCATCGACATCGAGGGCGTCTCGCACGTCATCAACTACGACATCCCGCTCTCGCCCGACGACTATGTGCACCGCATCGGACGCACCGGCCGGGCCGCCGCCGAGGGCGACGCGTTTACCCTTTTCACGCCGCGCGAACGCGACGAGGTGAAGGCCATCGAGCGGTTCATCCGCGCCGAGATCCCGCAGCTCAAGCTCAAGGGCTTCGACTACCGCGCGACGCCGGCCGAGCCGGTGCGCGAGCATGCGCACCACCCGCGCAAGCAGCCGGGCGCAACGGCAGAGCGCACGCGCGGGCCGCAGTCTGGTGCCGCTCCACGCGAGAATCGTCCCGAGAAGAAACGCCACGAACAGTCGAAGTCCGCCTCTCAATCCCAGCCCGCAGGCCGCCCGCACCCGAAGGGCAAGCCCGGTGCGCACTGGATGGCGAAGCACCCGGCGGGTAGCTCGCCGCGCAAGCCCGGCTCGCCGCGCGGCCGTCGCTGAAACAGTTCGCAGATCGGCGCCGATTTCTGGATTCGCCAGCGGTGCGTGCCGGCCATTAGGAAGCAGCCCTTTCTATGAACCCGGAATCATACCTGCGAGGGCTGTTTGGACTCACCGGCCGCGTCGCCGTCGTCATCGGCGGCACGGGCGAGCTCTGCGGAGCGATGGCCGAGGGCCTGGCAGGCGCGGGCGCCGAGGTGGTGCTCGTGGGCCGGAGCGCGGAGAAGGCGCAGGTGCGCCTCGAGAAGATCGCCGCCGCCGGCGGCAAGGCGTGGTTTCACTCCGCCGAGGCGACCAGCAAAGCCGAGCTGGAGGCGCTGCTCGCCGCCGTGCTCAAGCGCAGCGGCCGCGTGGACATCGTCATCAACGGCGCGGGCGTAAACTCCGCCACGCCGTTCTTCAACATCACCGAGGAGGAGTTTGGGCGCATCCTCGACGTCAATCTGAAGGGCGTTTTCCTGGGCTGCCAGGTGTTCGGCAAGTACCTCGTCGAGCGCGGCGAGGGCGGCTCGATCATCAACCTCGGCTCGATGTCGGGCGTGGTGCCGCTTTCCCGCGTGTTCACCTACTCGGCGACGAAGGGCGCGGTGCACAACCTGTCGCTCAACCTCGCGCGCGAGTGGGCGCCGCACCGCGTGCGCGTGAATGTCCTCGTGCCCGGATTTTTCCCGGCGGAGCAAAACCGCAAGGTGCTCACTCCAGACCGCGTCACCAGCATCATGGGACACACGCCGATGAAGCGTTTCGGCGAGGCGCGCGAGCTGATCGGCGCCACGCTCCTGCTCGCCAGCGATGCGGCGGGTTCCTTCATCACGGGCGAGGAGCTGATCGTCGATGGCGGTTACCACGCCATGACGATCTGATCGCTCCGCTCAGTGGAGCTCGAAGCCGAGATCGGCCAGCTCGTGCAGGTGAAACGGCGCGCTCGCGGCGAGTTCTTGGAACTTGCCCAACGCGTCGGCCAGCGAGAGCCCGCCTGAGATCGCGGTGTTGTCGCCGGCGTCGTGCAGATGCACGGCCCAGACGGGGCCGTCGCGGTCTGCGCCCATCTGGTGGATGAAGCCGTACAGGTAGTTGCCGGGCAGTCCGCGCTCGGGGCCGCTGCCGGGGACGAGGAAAAGCGAGTGAATCGGGTCATGGATCGCGTCGCCGGCGTGCTTGCTGCGGTGCTGCGCCGGGCGCCCGGCGATGGTCGTGCGGAGGTCCGTTGCCTTCGCCTGACGGTCGGCGGGCAGCGAGGCGACGTAGCGCGCGAAGATGGCGGCGTTGGGCTCCAGCGCCTCGACATCGATCTGGCCCGCGAGCAGCGCGTCGATGTTGGCCGCGGCGAAACTGGGCCGCGAGGCGAGCGAGCGGGCGGTCACGTAGCCGTCCTTCTGGTCGGCTGCGGCGTACACCTGAAACGAGGCGAGCAACGGCGCGAGGGCGTCGAGGTAGGTGGGGATGCGCGGCACGGCGCCGACGGGGCTGTGCTCGATGGTCTCGAGCACGGTTTGTTCGAACTCGGAGTGGGGCATGGCCTTGGTTCCTAACCCGTCCGTTTCCGCAACACGAGGCCCATTCTCCGCTTTCACTCCGGGCCGTTTTTTCTCCAACCTGCGCATCCTGTGCCCAACCAAACCCGAGAAGTGCGACCTTTCCCGAAGCCGCGGCAGGTGTTTTCCGCCGAGGGCAAAGTGCTGACTGTGCCCGACGACTGGAGCCTGCTGCCGCCCGGCGACGCGGCCCTGAGCCGGCGCATCAAGCAGGACGGCCCGACGTGGACCGTCATCGAGAAGGTGGGCAACAAACGCTTCTCGCGCGGCATCTGGGCGCCGACGGCGCGCATCGAGGCGCTGCGGGCGGAGCGCGAGATCGAGCGCCAAGATCCGGCGTATCAGAAAAAACTCGCCGCCGGGCGCGCGCGTCGCGCCGAGGAGCAGGCCGAGTACGTGGAGGATTTTCTCGCGGAGGTGCGGCGTTTCCTGGCGTTTCATCCGCGCTACGAGCCGGAGGAGCGTGTGATGGCAGAGGCGATCGCCGCACACGCGACGCCCGTTGGCAGCGGCACGGTGGCACGCACGGAGCGCATCCCGATCGA
>MWDT01000146.1 GCA_002070825.1 Verrucomicrobia bacterium ADurb.Bin122 | reverse complement strand
TCCAACGTCAGCACGAGCGCGGCATCCTTCGATTCCGCCGCCAGCGTCGACATGCCCACCGAGGCAAACGCAGCCGAGGTTTCCGCGGTGCCGTCCCAGTCGTCGTTTTCTCCGGCAACCGCCCACGCCGAAGCAGCCGCGTCGTACTTGTACACGCGCAAGAACGGGTCCGTCAGATGGCCGGACACAGTCGACGCCAGCGCCGGCCCCACTCCGCGCACGATCACCTTGAGCGGCGGACCACCGGCGATCACAAATCCCGCGATCAAAATCTCACCATCCGTCCCGACCTGATTGCGCAAGGAGAGCGCCGAAAGGCGGCGGGCTTTGTTGGAGACCACTCCGTCGTACACTTCGGCGAGCGCCACGCCCGTCGTCCCGCTCACACCACTGATGTGCGCCGTATAAATGTTGTCCGCCAGTGTCCCGAGGAGCGCAGCGTCGGCCGAGCCCGGCGCCAGCGGCCCACAGCCGAGCTGGGCAAAGGCAGTCGCCAGCTCCGAAGTGTCGCCCCAATTGTCGTTGGTCGCGACGCGTTCCCAGGCCCCCGATCTGAGGGCAAACAAGTCCACCTGTGGATCGGCGAGCCGCGCACCTACCTCCGCCGGCAGCCCCGGTCCGACACCGCGCACGAGTGCGGCCTTCGCGCCACTGCCGGTAAACACAAAGCCCATGATCAAAGTCGAGTCACCAGTCCCCGCCACACTCCGCGCCGACAGCGCGATCAGACTGCTCCGCACGACCGTAAGCGTCGCCTCCACCGACGCCACCGAAGGCGCCACCATGTTGCCCAGCAAGCACCGGTACTGATCGCCCTGCATGGACAGCGTCGCCGAGCGGATGCGCAACGTCGCCGTGGCGCTCCCGTCGTACACCGTATCGTCGGCCAACGTCACCCACTCGACTGAGCCCGCACGCTGGCACTGCCACTGGTAGGCCGGCACAGGCCAGCCGCTGGCGACGACGTGAAACACCGCCGACTGCCCGTCCACGGCCGTCACATCCACCGGCGATTGGCTGAAACTCGGGGCAACATCGTGTGTCCCTTCGCGCAGCCCGAGAAACGCCGTGCCGTTGCCCGCCAGCGTCACAAGGTCGCACCACGCGCCCGACCACGCGACAGGCGCCGATTCTCCGGGTGCCCAGGCCACGCCGGTGCCATCGGCCTTCAGCGCAAGAAACCGGTCGCCGGCCGAGCCGATCGACACCACGCCACTCAGCCCCGCCGGCAATATCGATTGCCCCAAACCCCACGCCACCAGCGTGCCGTCGGCGCGCAGCGCAAGCGAGCTGTGACTCGTCGCCGCCACCTGCACGACTCCGGCAAGCCCCGCCGGCACCGTGGCCTCGCCATACGCGTTGCCCGACTGATACCACCCAACCACCGTGCCGTCCGCCCGTGCCGCGAGCGCGTGCGAGCCGTTGCCCACCGCCAGCGAAACGACGTCGGCGAGTCCGGCCGGTACCGAGAACGCCGCCAGCTCCGTGCACGCCGTCTGATAACTTGCCTCCCAGCCGGCGACCGTGCCGTCGGCCTTAAGCGCCAACGCGTACGCATCGCACGTCGCCAGCGCGACCACGTCCGCCAGGGCATCCGGTTTGCCCGAGGTGTAGCCAGCCGGACTTCGCAAAGTCGTCACTGTGCCGTCGGCGAGAAGCGCGAGCGTGGGCGTCTCGCGCGCCGCGGAGGGCGCGGCGAGCTGCACCACTCCCGAAGTCGCCAGCGTGCTCACGCTCGCATCGCTCCAATTCCAGCCGACCACCGAGCCATCGGCGCGCAACGCCATGGCGTACGACTCCGCATCCACCGCCACTGAGGCGACGGGGCCCGCGCCAGCTGCCAGCGCCGCATCGAGGCTCGCCCCCGTGGTCGTCCAGCCCACGAGGCGCGGCTGCTCCGGCGTCACCATGACAAAGAAGGTCGGACTCTGCGTGGTCCCGAGCGAGTTGGTCGCACGCAGATAATACCAGCCCGCGTCGGCACGCGTCGCACCGCTCGTCGCCCATGTCGCCGAGGTCGCCCCGGCGACCGGGCGACCGTTGTGGTACCACTGGCAGCTCACGCCCGTCTGCGCCGCAAACAACTCCGCCCGCAACGCCACGTTCCCGCCAGCGGCCACCACCGTACGCGCCGCCGAAGTGGACACGATGCGCGGCGCGCCATCGACCACCGTCAGCGTAAAGCTCGCGTTGGCCGAGCCCCACTTGTTCGAGGCGTCCAGCTGGACGTCAAAGGTGCCGAGCGCCGCCACTCGTCCTGTGATGTGCTGTGTGGAAGGGTCGAATCTCAAACCCGCCGGCAGGCCGGAGACGGTGCATGCGTTGGCCCCCGTCAACGCCAGTGAAAGATCAAGCACGTCGCCCAAGGTCGCCTGCACCGCTGGCAGCACCCCAAACTCCGGCGCCCGGCAAAATACCGTGCCGGCCAGCGTGTATTGCCCGCAGCTCCCGTAGGCGGTGTAGCCCGTCGGCGGATTGCTCTTCGGAGTGCCCACGCCCACCGGCGACAACCGCACGTAGCACACGCCCTGCGGCACCGTCGCACTCACGCTCGCCGCGAGCGCCCCCTCCGGATCGTTGGCCGCCAAGACAGTCCCGCTCGCGTCGAGCAGCTCCAGTTGCACATCGAGATTGGTCCCATAGGCACCGGCAGGTGCACGATAAGGCGTGACGGTCAACGCGACCGGCCCGCACGCCTCAAACGCGTACACCTCGACATCAGAGGCGTTCGCGATCACGCCCGCGATGGACGCCTGCCCATCGACCACCGGCAGCGCCGTCGCCGCCGCAATCGTGTTGCCCACTTCGTCCGGCCGATAGCCCAGACAATCCGCCAGGATTGCCAAGTCGTCCTCGGCATTGGTCGCTCGATAATACTGCCCCTGCGACCACTGGGAGACGTTGCGCCCGTAACTCGCCCCCATGATCGGCCCCCACGACAAGGCCCCCGTCCCATGCCCGCGATAATACTCCGCAATGGAGCCGCTCGACGAAGGCCCGCCATCGTGGTGCAGCCCGAAATTGTGCCCGATCTCATGGGTCACCACCTCCGCGATATTTCCCTCCGACGAGAGGTTGTTGTAAAAAACAAACGCCGGGGAGCTCTCCAGGCAGTTCTCCTCTCCGAAAATCCCCACGTACGCCACGCCCGTCGCCCCGCTGGAGTACGGCAGCGCCCGCCCCGCCGCATCGCTCGTGTAGGTGATCAACGCCCGCAGCGTCGTGGCCGTCCAGGCCGCCGGCTCCTCCGTCGTCACATCCACGTCGAAGGGCGAGTAGTCCTCCGCCACGCGCGCCCAGATCGAGAGGATCGCCGCCTGCTCGCTCTCGCTAAACGTCGCCGCATCCCCGTCCGCATCGTACGGCCGGCACACGTAGGTCGACACCCCAAACTCGCTGTTCCACTCCGTCTCGCTCACCGTGTGCCCGTTGAAATCCAGATAGATCACATGTGCCGAGCCCGGCCGGCTGTGCCGGATCGGCGGCGACGCGATCTCCACCGTCCCTGCGGACACCTCCGACGCCACGCCAGCCGTGGCTGCCTCCGCCGACGCCCGCGCCACCTCCGCCACCCCGGAATCCAAGCACACGTAGAACGGCATGCCCGAGCGGCTCACGCGCATCGACTGCGCATCGGCCACAGGAAACGGCCTCCGCGCCAGCCTCTCCAACGCCCGCCGCTGCACCTCCGGATCCAGCCGCTCCAGCGACTCCCTCAACGGCGTGCCGGCCGGAATATCAGCCAGCCTCAACGCCGTGCCCCCGAGCATCACCGGCGCCGCATCGTCCACCTGTGCGACCGTCGTCGCCCCCACCACCTGCGGGGACGCCGCCTGCGTCCCATCCGACGCCACCGCCGCCGTGTTTTTCTCCACACCCGACAAGGCGGCAGGTGCCACGCGTGGCCGCCACCACACGACGGCAGTGACCGACAACACCACAAAAGCGACAACGAGTGCGATCCGGCGAAAAGGCATGGAAAAACGAGGCCGGGCAGGACGCCCGGCGACTGCGCTCCGTAGATAACCGCCCGACTCCCCGCGCCAAGCGTCAACTAACCGCGATTTGCCACTTCCCCCGCCCACGCTCCGGGGGCCGTTTTACCCCTTCAATTTTCAATCTTCACGATTCACCATTTTATCAGCCCCAGCATGCACCAACTCCAGTGCGGCTTTCGCCAGACGATATCAACCCGCGTAAAGCCTTACTAAAAAATTCGTCTCATGGACAAACACTTGGGCAGCCATAGCAGGGACACCAGCCCGTGACCGGATCGGCGCCCACGAGCTGGACGGCTGGCCGGCAGACTGAAGTCCAGCTATCGGCTACGGAGGAGGAAGCGAGCGAGCGCAGCGAGGCGCCGCTTCGCCTCAGACCATGTAGAGCAACTTGCCGGCGAACTCCGGATCGCTGGTCGCCTGCACGCCGAGTTTGCGCAGCCCATCGGAGTCGCCGAGGCTGGGGATGTGCGTGATGTGCAGGTCGCAGCCGTTGAGCTCCTTGAGCTGCTCGATGGCCATCGCGGCCGCGGGATTCATCGTCGCGCTGATGCTCAGGGCGATGAGCGTCTCCTCAAGGTCGAGGCTCATCACCTTGCCCTTGAGGACGTCCTTCTTGAAGTGCGTCAGGGAGGTGGTGACGATCGGAGGGAGGAGGTGGAGGTTGTCGGGGATGTCGGCCAGGAGCTTCGCGGCGTTGAGCACGACGCTCGCGGCGGCGTGCATGTGCGGCGAGTTCTTGCCGGTGACGATGCGGCCGTCCTTCAGCTCGATGGCGGCGGCGCAGCAGATGCCGTCGCGGCCCTTGCCGGCGGCGCGACCGAGGCGGGCGGCCTCGTGGGCCTCGGCGACGACCTTGCGGTCCTTCGTCGAGAGGCCGTGAGCGTTGAGCAGCAGTTCGACGCGCTCAACGGTCGCCTTGTCCACCAAGCCCATCGCGTACTCGCAGGCGTAGCTGTAGTAGCGACGGATGATCTCCTGGCGGCTGGCCTCGCGGCAGGCGGCGTCGTCGACGATGCCGAAGCCGGCGCGGTTCACGCCCATGTCGGTGGGCGATTTGTAGAACGAGGGCTCGCCGGTGATGCGCTCGATGATCCGGCGCAGGAGAGGGAACGCCTCGAGGTCGCGGTTGTAGTTCACGGCCTGCTGGCCGTAGGCCTCGAGGTGGAAATGGTCGATCAGGTTGACGTCCTTCATCTCGGCCGTGGCGGCCTCGTAGGCGACGTTGACCTCGTGCTTGAGCGGGAGGTTCCAGATGGGGAACGTCTCAAACTTTGCGTAGTGCGCCCTCACGCCGCGCTTGTGCTCGTGGTAGAGCTGGCTCAGGCAGGTCGCCAGCTTGCCGCTACCGGGGCCGGGGCCGGTGACGACGACGATCGGCCGCTCGGTCTCGATCATCGGGTTGGCGCCGTAGCCGGCCTCGCTCACGATGGTGTCGACATCGGCCGGGTAGCCGCGCGTGGCGTGGTGCGTGTAGACCTTTACGCCGCGGCGCTCGAGGCGGTTCTTGAAGGCGACCGCCGACGGCTGGCCATCGAAACGGGTGATGACGACCGCGCGCACCAAGACGTTCCACTCCCGCAAGTCGTCGATGGTTTTGAGCGTGTCGGTGTCGTAGGTGATCCCGAAATCGGCGCGCATCTTCTTCTTCTCGATGTCGCCGGCGTGGATGCAGATCACGACCTCGGCCTGGTCGCGCAGCTTCTGGAGGAGCTGCATCTTCACGTTGGGGTTGAAACCCGGCAGCACGCGCGAGGCGTGGTAGTCGAAGAGCAGTTTGCCGCCAAACTCGAGGTAGAGCTTGCTGTCGAAGCCCTTCACGCGCTCGAGAATCGCCGCGCTCTGCTGTTCAAGATAACGTTCGTTGTCGAAACCGATCCGGGTAGCCATGGAAGTGTCGAGATTGCGGACAGTCAGCACGCGTCCGGCAACTATGAAACGGGCGCATGGGGTCCGCACTGGAGCCCCCACAACGGATTCCCTCCTGCTACGGCTGCTGAAAGCCGAGAGCGCCGATACCC
>MWDT01000145.1 GCA_002070825.1 Verrucomicrobia bacterium ADurb.Bin122 | reverse complement strand
CGGATGTGCTCGGCGAGGCGGAGGGGGGCGTCTGGATCGGGCTGGTAGGCGGTGGGGGCGGCGCCTGGGGCGGTGCGGTAGAGTGCGTGGTCGAGGACCCAGAGGGGGCCGAGGAGGGTGAGGGTGCCGACGGCTTCGGCGGAGGAGCCGGGCGGGAGGCGGCTTTCCTGGGCGGTGAAGGCGGTGGCTTTCCCGGTGCCGTCGCGCAGGACCATGGTGCGGCCGGGGGTCTGGTGGCAGACTTCGCCTCGGATGCGGACGCGGGTGCCGGGTTTTTCGTGGACGAGTTTGCCGATGGGGGTGATGGGGAGGTCGAAGAGGGGGGAGTGGGCGATGCTGCCGAGTGGGTGGATGGCGTCGGGGCAGTTGATCCAGAGCTCTATCTTGGTCTGGGTGCCGGTGGGGTCGGGGAAGCCGACGTACACGGCGGCGAAGCGGACGAAGGTGTTGGCCCAGCTGGGGGCGGCCTGGCCTTTTTCGAGCCAGACCCAGCCGATGACGGGGCGGTTTTCGACGATGAGGTGGAGGCGAACGTGGTGGTCGTCGATGATCTGCTGGTGGTCGACGAAGGCGTCGACTTGCACGATGCGCTGGTTGAAGGTGGAGAGCTCGCCGATGCGGCCTTCGGTGGAGATCGGAGCGAGGGGGATGTGGGGGGCGAGGACCGTGACGGTGACGCGGTCGGCGTGGAGGCCGTCCGCGGGGACGATGCTGCCTTCGAGGCGGACGCGCTGTCCGGGGCGGATGGCGGGGGCGTGGTTACGGACGACGGGGATGTACCCGAGGGTGCCGTCCTGATCGACCCAGAGGTTACCCCAAGCCGGATCGATGAAGGTGGTGACGAACTCGATGGAGAGGGGGTATGCCTGCTGGCGTTCGGCGGTGCTGAGGGTCCAGAGCTGGCCAGCCTGCGTGATGGGGCGGAGGGGTTTCTCGGTGGCCGCGTGGACTGAGGCCAGGGGGGCGAGGACAAACAGGGCGAGGGCAAGCCATGCCGCGATCGTCGCGCGGGCGGGGCTGGCGGTGTGCTGGGCGGAGGATCTGAGTGGCACGGGCTGCGTAGGGCTTGCCGGTGTGCGTAGGGCGAACCGGTTGGATAGCAATAGGCGGGGTGGGGTGTGGGTCAAGAGATGGGAAAAACGAGTTTGGCTGCGCTGCGTCCTTGCGGGGCGCGGGCGATGCCGTTTCGCTGCGCGGGTTAATTTGTGAAGCTCCAGTCCCCCCTCGAATCTCTCAGCGTCTTCAAGTTCGCCACGCGCGAACATTGGGACGTATGGACGCCGCTGGCGTTGCTCGGGCTGGGGACGATCGGCGTGTGCTTTATCTACAGCGCGCAGCTGTCGGTGCATGGCAACAACTGGCTCGCGCAACTGGCGTTCCTGTCCATGGGAGCGGGGCTCTACGTGATGGTCTCGCTCATCGACTACCGGTTTTGGTTGAGCGTGGCCCACTGGTTTTACCTCGCGGCCATCGTGCCGCTGGTGCTGGTGCTGATCCCGGGCATCGGCGAGGAGCGTTTCGGGGCGCAGCGATGGCTGGATCTGGGCGTGACATCGTTTCAACCCTCGGAGACGGCCAAGCCGGCGGTGCTGCTGATCGTGGCGAGCATCTTGATCCGCTCCGAGATCGGCACAATCCGTCGATCCTTGGGGGTATTGGGGAAGTTGGCACTTGCGGTGGGTTTCCCCATGCTCCTAATCCTGCTTCAGCCCGATCTGAAGTCCGTGATCGTGCTCCCCCCCATGGTCTTCGCAATGCTCTACGTGTCCAAACTTTCCACGAGATTCTTCGTGGCGGTGCTGGGCGCATTTTGTGTGTTGCTGGCGATTGTGGCATGGGACAGCGCCGGCTACGTGCGCTACATGGAGGCCAACCGCCTCTCGTTCCTCACGGACAAAGGCGCGTACGAGCCGCATACGTGGGTGCCGTTGCACGATTATCAGCGCAACCGCATCATCTCTTTCATCGCGCCCGAAAAGATCGACCCGAAGGGGACGGAAAACGTCTGGAACCTCCGGCAGTCGCTCATCTCGGTCGGCAGCGGCGGTCTCACCGGCAAGGGCTGGACGGAGGGCACCCAGGCCCAGCTCGGCTACCTGCCCCGCGCCGTCGCGCATAATGATTTTATCTTCTCGGTCATCGCCGAGGAGAAAGGTTTCCTCGGGAGCCTCTCGGTTCTCGGCCTGTTCGGCATCGTTTTATTCAATGGAGTTCGCATCGCCAGTCTCGCCAGAGACCGGCTCGGCACGTTGCTCGCCATCGGCGTCACCGTGCTGTTTTCCGTGCATATCTTCGTGAACATCGCGATGACCATCGGGCTGGTGCCGGTCACAGGCATCCCGCTTCCGTTCATCAGCTACGGTGGCTCCTTTGTGCTCAGTTGCTGCTTGTTGCAAGGACTGGTCCAGAGCGTCTATCGCTTCCGCAAGGATTTCGCATGACCCCACGCGATTTGCCTTTCCGCGATATTGACCGCTCTGCCGGGATTTCCTGCGCAGCCGCGATCTCTGCCCATGGGTGCTCCGTGCTAAAAACACACATAACCCACCCGCACCATGAGCGATTCCACATCGCAGACTCCTCCCGATTCCAACCAGGATGCCGCGCGCAACCTGGAGGACCAGCTGTCCCGCCCGCCGGAACCGGCTGAGAGCATCGACATCGACCGCAACGAGCTGCGCGCCAGCGCCGCCGAGCGCGCCAAACAGCGTCCGCTCCTCCAGAAGATCCTCTCGGTCTTCCAGAAGTCCAAGACCTCCTACCGCGAGCTCATCATCAACTCCGAGCCGCTCGAAAAACGCGTCGCCCTCCTCCTCGATGGCCGACTCGAGAAATTCGAGATCGAGCGCCACTCCGACGACCGCATGGTCGGCGGCATCTTCAAGGGCCGCATCAAGAACCTCGATGCCGGCCTCAAGGCCGCCTTCGTCGACATCGGCTATTCGAAAAACGCGTTCCTCCACTACTGGGACATGCTCCCGGCCGCCGCCGACTCCTCCGTGGAAGTCGTCCGCGTAAACAAAAAGAAGAACGCCGCCCCGCGCCCCGCCGAGCCCACCGTCAAGGACATCCCCAGCCTCTATCCTCCGGGCACCGACATCGTCATCCAGGTGACCAAGGGCCCCATCGGCACCAAGGGCCCGCGCACCACCACCAACCTCTCGCTGCCCGGCCGCTACCTCATCCTCACGCCGTTTAGCGACGGCTGCGGCATCTCCCGCAAGATCGAGGACCCCGCCGAGCGCAAGCGCCTCAAGCAGCTCATCAACGAGCTCACCATCCCCGAGGGCATGGGCGTGATCGTGCGCACCGCCGGCGAGGGCAAAAAGTCCCGCTACTTCGTCCGCGATCTCCACCTCCTCCTCAAGAAGTGGGAGGAGATTCAGCAGAAGATGCAGAGCGAGCGCGCCCCCGCCTGCCTCTATCAGGAGCCCGACATCGTCGAGCGCACCGTGCGCGACTTCCTCACCGAGGAGGTTGATCGCGTGCTCATCGACAACAAGGACGACCACGCGCGCACCGCCGACCTCGTCGGCCTCATCAGCAAACGCTCCCGCTCCAAGATCGCCCTCTACAAGGACAACATTCCGATCTTCGAACGCTTCAACATCGAGCGCCAGATCGAGCAGACCTTCCAACGCAAGGTCACGTTGCCCTCCGGCGGCGAAATCGTGATCGACGAGACCGAGGCCCTCATCGCCATCGACGTCAACACCGGCTCCCACAAGAACCGCTCCGGCGACGAGAAAAACACCATCTACGCGGTGAATCTCGAAGCCGCCGAGGAGATCGCGCGCCAGATCCGCCTGCGCAATCTCGGCGGTCTGATCATCATGGACTTCATCGACATGAAGGAGCGCCGCCACCGCAACGCCATCTACGACAAGATGGTCGAGCTCATGTCCGAGGATAAGGCCAAGACCCACATCCTCCCCATCTCGCAGCTCGGCATCATGCAGATGACGCGCCAGCGCCAGCAGGAGTCGCTCTCGTCCAACCTCTACACCGACTGCCCGTACTGCCGCGGCCGCGGCATCGTGAAGTCGGCCACGACGATGTCCGTCGAGCTCCAGCGCCGCCTCTCCGCCGTCGCCCGCCGCGTCACCAACCGCAACGACGGCAAGGAGTACTCGCTGCGCGTCATGGTGCATCCGAGCATCCTGGAGCGCCTCCGCAGCGAAGACGCCGACCTGCTCGTCCGCATGGAGAAGACCTTCGGCGTCAAACTGGCCTTCCGGGCCGATGCCGCCTACCACGTGGAGAACTTCAAGATCGTCAACGCCAACACCGGCGAAGAGTACCGCTGAGGTCCGTTTCCTCGTAACACTTCCCCACGGGCGACGGCTTCGGCCGCCGCCCGTTTTTTTGCCCCATGGCCGGTGGGTCCTGCGCAAACGAATGTGTGTGGCGCGCGGCTAAACTCGTTGGACTTTGCGCCCCGCTCCGCGCTAAGCTCCGGGCACCCTACTATGCGTTTCCCCATTCTGGTTAGTCTCGCGCTCCTGTGGCTGTGCGCGCCCCTGTCTCGCGCCCAAGCGTCCCTTTCGCTCTACTCCGACGCCCTCGACAACGGCTGGCAGAACTGGAGCTGGGCCACGGTCGATCTCTCCAACACGACCGCGGTCCATGGTGGCACCACCGCCATCAAGGTCACCGCGGGCGCCACGCAGGCCCTCGCGCTGGAGCACCCCGCGCTCGATACTTCTCTCTTCGAAAACGTCACCTTCTGGATTCATGGCGGCACCACCGGTGGCCAGACCTTGCAGGTGCGCGCCACCCGCGACTGGGTTGCCCAACCGCCCGTCGCTTTGCCCGCGCCTACCGCCGGCACCTGGACTCAGGTCACCCTTTCCCTCGCCTCACTCGGCGTCGCCAACTGCACCGACTTCGACGGCCTCTGGATTCAGAATTCCGGCAGCGCCGCCACCGGCACATTCTACATCGACGACGTCGCGCTGACCTTCCCCGCCGCCCCTGCGTCGATCGCCCTCTCTGTCGATGCCGGCGATGTCCTTCAGACGCTCGATTCGCGCATGTACGGGACCAACCTTGTCATGTGGGACCCGCTCGCCTCCGACGCTCAAACTGGAGCCCGTCTCCAGGCGCTCCAGTTTGGCGCGCTGCGTTTCCCGGGCGGCAGCCTGTCCGACGATTACGACTGGCAGACCAACCGCCGCGTCTCCGGCAACCCCAACTGGACTTGGTCGAGCCACGTCGCCGACTTTGCCGCCGTGGTCGAAGAGCAGGGCGCGGATGCCTACGTGATCGTGAACTACGGCAGCGGTACGCCCGAGCAGGCCGCCGCGTGGGTCGCCTACCACAACGGCGATCCGGCCAGCACCCAGGCGCTCGGCACCGATTCCCGCGGCCGCGACTGGAAGACCGTCGGCTACTGGGCCTCCATCCGTGCCGCCGCGCCGCTGGCGACCGACGATGGCTACAACTTTCTGCGCGTCTCGCACCCCGCGCCCTATGGCTTCAAGTATTGGGAAGTCGGCAACGAGTGCTACGGTACCTGGGAAAACGACCAGCACGGTGTCGCCGGCAGCGGTCTCTCCGGCAAGGCACACGACCCGGTCACCTATGCGGCCGCGTACCAGCAGTTCGTCGCCAGGATGAAGGCCGTCGATCCCACGATCTCCATCGGCGCCGTCATCACCGCCGAGCCCGACGATTACGCGCTGACCGACACCACGCCTGTGACCAACCCCGTCGACGGCAGCACTCACACCGGCTGGACCTCCGTGTTGCTCGCCAGGCTCAAGGCTCTCGGCGCCATCCCCGATTTCGTCGTCTTCCACTATTACGCGCAGAATCCCGGCACTGAGTCCGACTTTGCCCTGCTCCACGGCGTCGACCGCCTCAATGTCGATGCCGCGTCGATCCGCCAGATGTTGACCGACTATCTCGGCACCGACGGGGCGGGCGTCGAGATGGCCATGACTGAACTCAACTCCGTGAGCTCTGAGCCCGGCAAGCAGACCGCCAATCTCGTCAACGCACTCTTCTACGCCGAGGCCTACGGCACGCTCACGCGCAGCGAGTACCGCTCCGTCCTGTGGTGGGCGCTGCACAACAGCGCGGAG
>MWDT01000144.1 GCA_002070825.1 Verrucomicrobia bacterium ADurb.Bin122 | reverse complement strand
CTACGAAGCGCACGTCCGGTTGTCACGAACGAAAACCGCCCGGAGCGCGGCGGAGGGCGTTAGGAGGCAGTGCCATCAAGCGGGTCGGCGTTTCCTCTGGTCGGGGCTCGATTTTGCCGCGTTGCCCACCATCTCCGAGCCGAGCTCGTTGATGTGTGAGAGCTTCTGCTTGCCCAGATCGCGGGGGCCGGATTCGCTGCGCGCGTGAATACCCCCCGACGTGTTGCCAGCCTCGTCCTTCTCTTGGTCGTATCTGTCTGCTGTGGTTTCGCCGCAGCGGCCTCTGCCGAGCCGCCGGCGCCTCTTGTCCTTGAGGCGGAGGTAAACGGAGCCTGGGTCAAGGTGCTCGGGGTGGATCAAAGACGCCTGCTTGGGCAGGGCGCTGCCGGCAATCGCGCCATCCCAGCGACTGCGCCCCTGCGCCTCCAGGGCGAGCTCGCCTCGCACCCGGAATATGTGGAGGCCGCCGTCCAATTTAAACTGACCGAGGTGCCGCCGCCGTCCGATTCATCCAGCCCCGTCGAATGGCGCGCCGAAGGTATCCGCACTTTCGCCGAGTTCGTCGCCGGGCCCGATGCTCACTGGCGCCCTGTGCAGCCGGCGAAGTCCGTTCTCGTTTGCATCTGGCAACTGGCGGGCAAGCCGATCCGGATCTACACGCTTCCGCTTCAGAATTTTTCGGACAAAGGGCTCAAAAGCGAGTCGCCCACCTTTGAGCTGACTGCCGAAGCGGCGTCAGGCAACCCGGTGTTCCTGCTCTTCGAAGACGGGCAGCCCTTGCGCAAGCAGATCGCCGGGGCGGACGCCACGGCCGACCGGCTGGGCGTGCTCGCCGCGCTCGGGCAGGATGCGATGGTCGCCGCCGAGCTGCGACGCATCGGTAGCGTGCCCACCTCGGAAAAGGGGGCGCCTTCGCTCCTCCACCTGACGGCGCAGTCGGGCGCGTTGCAATCGCTCGATGCGCTCCTCCAGCTCGGTGCGTCGCCCAAACTCAAGGCCGGCGACGACGACACGCCGTTGCATCTCGCCGCCTGCAACGGGCGCACTGCGATCGTCGAACGCCTCATCGCGGCCAAGGCTCCGCTCAAGGCCGACAACGCCATGAAAGACACGCCGCTGCACCTGGCCGCAGCCGGCTGTCATGCCGAGGCCTGCCGGTTGCTGGTTGAGGCCGGTGCACCCATCAACCCGGCCAATGCGTACGGCATGACGCCTCTGCTCCGCGCGCTCCTCGCGGATTGCACTCCTGCGGTCGAGCTCCTCATGGCCCGGAAATGCGATTTCGGGTTCAGCAATTCCATCCGGGACCAGATTCTCGTGCGCAGGGCGGGCCGCGGCCAGCGCCGGCTCGTGCAGATCTTGCTCGCGCAACATGCCAATCCCAACGCCTCCTCGTTCGAGCAAACCGCCCTCATTGCGGCCGCTCGTGAAGGACACGCGGAGGTGGTGGCGGATCTGCTCGCCGCGAAAGCGGACCCCAATGCTGCCGGGGCGAAAGGCCTCACGCCGCTGATCGCAGCGGCCAGTCGTGGGCGCACTGCGATCGTTCGCCAACTGCTTGCCGCCGGCGCCCGCCCGGCTGCGGCGACCCAAAGCGGTTTCACTGCTCTGCACGCGGCTTGTTTCGCCGGCTCTGCCGCCACCGTGCAGGCGCTGCTCGATGTCGGAGTGAAGGCCGATGCCACGACCGACCAAGGCGTGGCTCCGCTCACTTTGGCTCTCGGTGCCGGTTCTCGTGAGACCGTCGAAAAACTCCTCGACGCAGGCGCCAAGGTCGAGCCCGCCAGCCCTCGCTTCGAAGAGGAGCTGACGACCGCTCTGGCGATGGATTCCGACGTGTTTCTCGCTGCGGCGTTGAAAGAGGGGATGCCCGCCGACCTGCAGACCGCGAAAGGCTGGTCGGCGCTGCAACTGGCCATCATCGGGAAGTCCGAGCGTTGCGCCGCCGTGCTGCGCTCGGCCGGCGCCAAAGAGCCCGATCCTGCGGCGGCCACCGCATTGGTGCCCGTTTCCAAGATCGATAAGCGCCCGGCCTTGCTCGAACTCCATCCGACCATCGACCCGCGCGACCCAGAAGAGGGCGATTACGCGGCCGGCACCGTCGTGGTCGAGGCCATCGTCGGCCAGGACGGGGTGCCGACTTTTGCCCGCGCCACCTGCAAGGATTGCCGCCTGTCGCTTTCTGCGGCCCAGACCGTGTTGCGCTCCCGCTTCCAGCCGGCGCTCAAAGACGGGGCGCCCGTTGCCACGCAGGTTCGCATCCCGATCGTGTTTACTGGACGTACCGAACCGACCTTCGATCTCAACGCACTCGATGTGAAGCCTCAGGTACTTGTCACGGTCCCACCTGCTTACCCGTATGAACTGAGAAAACAGGGGATCTCGGGGCAGGTGGTCATGGATTTCGTCGTGAGCCCAGACGGCAGCGTGCGCGACGTCGAGGTGCGCTCCGCGACTGCCCCCGCGTTTGCTGCCAGTGCGATCACGGCCATGCGTGGATGGCGTTTCAAGCCCGGCATCCGCGACGGCAAGGCCGTCTCCTGCCGCCTGTCGATGCCGCTGATGTTCGAGCTCCACGATTGAGCTTGGTGCCCGTGCGGCCCCGGTTGTGCCTCGGCGCGGAGTATAAGTTTGCGCGTCTGGGCTGCGTGCGCACCGTATCGGCATGCCCACCCCGTACCCAGTTGCGGAAGGAGTTGTCTCGGAAGAGTACCCCCGGCCGTTCGTGCAGCCACCCGGACGAACCACAGGCACCGCGTTGGATGAGGAGATTGGCGCGGTCGCAAACCACGCGCTGCTCGGGCGGATTTTGGAGGCGGTGCAGGGGCTGGTCGCCGTGCTCAACGAAAACCGCCAGATTCTCGCACTCAACCACCGGCTGCTCGAAAGCCTCGGCACAGCCGAGGTGCGCCAGGTGCTTGGGTTGCGCCTGGGCGAGGCGCTTCATTGCCCGCATGCCGGAAGTGCCGCCGATGGGTGCGGCACGTCCGAGTATTGCTCGGGTTGCGGGGCCGCGATCGCGCAGGTGGTGGCGCTGACGAAGGACCGGCCCTGCGAGCAGTTTTGTGCCATTGAGCTCCCGAGTGCGCAGGGAGGGAAGCACTTGTTTTTTCGTGTGCGTGCCGCGCCGCTTGATCTGGCCGGTACCCGGTACCTGCTCCTGTTTATCCAGGATATGAGTCAGGAGCAGCGTGCGGCGTTGATAGAGCAGGCCTTTCTGCACGATTTGCGCAACACCGCCACAGGCTTGTCGGTGGGCGCGGGCTTGCTGGCACAAACGGCGCCCCGGGCGGACCCGACGCTGGCGTCCGAATTGTTAAACTTGGCTGAACGGCTCACCCGCGAGATCGAGCTGCAACGCTGTCTCGCCCACTCCTCTCTCAAGAACTTTCAGTGCCGCTCGTCGGCGGTGCCCGCGGATGGCTTGTTCAACGATCTTTCGGGGGCAGTCCGCCACCATCCCGCGAGTGCGGGCCGCCGGCTCGATTGTGTGGCGCCGCCGCCCGGCCTGGTGCTGCGCACGGATGCCACGATCCTGCAGCGCATCCTTTCAAACATGGTGATCAACGCGCTCGAAGCGACACCCGCTGGCGGTACGGTGCGCGTGATGGCCGAGCAGGATGGCGCCTGCGTGCGCTTCTCGGTGTGGAACCCCGGGTACATCCCGGAGCCTGTGGCACGCCGGATTTTCCAGCGCAATTTCAGCACCAAGGGCAAACTCGGCCGCGGGCTCGGCACGTACGCGATGAAGCTGCTCGGCGAGACTTTGTTGGGCGGCACGGTATCGTTCCAGACCTCGCCGGAGCAGGGCACGCGCTTCACTTGCGAGTTGCCGCTCTGAACGGAGCCTCGGCGAATGATCGGTGGTGTTTGGCGCCCGTTGCTTGCGCGTGCGCAGGGTTGACCCGGGGGGGCTCGGGCTGCGATGCCTTGGGGCGCAACACAGCCCACTCCCGTGAATCTCTCCGCGTTTACTTCTGAACTGTCGTCTCAACTGACCGTCTCCGATGCGCAACTCGCGCAGCTCGCCGAGCGTTTCCGGCTCGCCATGGTCGCCGGTCTCGCGGGCCAGCCGAGCTCGCTGAAGATGCTTCCGTCGTTCATCAACCGGCCCACGGGTAAGGAAAAGGGCTCGGCCATCGCCGTCGATTTCGGCGGCACCAATGTGCGCGTGCTGCGCGCCGAGCTCGACGGGCAGGGTGCGTGCACGATCCAGGCGCGCAATCGTTTCGCGCTGAAGGACGCCGCGGCGGGCTACGACTACACGGCGGCCGACGTGCCGGCGGAAAAACTTTTTGGCTACATCGCGCAGCAGATCGGGCAGATCGCGCAGCCCGGCGTGGTGAGCCCGCTCGGGCACACGTTCTCGTTCCCCTGCCAGCAGTTCGCGCTCAACCGCGCGCAGCTCATCCACTGGACGAAGGAGATCAAGACGAGCGGCGTGGAGGGCCAGGACATCTCGGCGTTGCTGGAGGCGGCGCTCGCCAAGGCCAACGTGACCAACGTGCGCCCGCAGGCCGTCATCAACGACACCGTGGGCACGCTGCTCGCCGCCGCCTACGGGCAGCCGGACGTGGATATCGCCTCCATCTGCGGCACGGGCCACAACACCTGCTATCTGGAGCCGAAGCACCCGCTCAACGGCCAGCCGATGATCGTCAACATGGAGTCGGGCAACTTCGACGAGGTGCCGCAGACGAAGCATGATCGCGCGCTCGACGAGGCCAGCGACCGGCCAGGTTTCCAAAAGTTGGAAAAGATGGTGTCGGGCTACTATCTGGCCGAGGTGGTGCGCACGATTCTGGCCGACCTCGCCGAGCAGGGCGGCTACGCGTGGGGCGCCTGCCTGACGCAGCGCCAACTGATCCAGGGGCGTGATCTCGACAATATCCTCGCCGACAAGGGCGACCTCCCGGCGACGAAGACTTTCATGGCGGAGCGCCTCGGCGCGACCGAGTGCACGCCGGAGCTGTTGGCGGCGGTCAAGGCGGCCGTGACGCTCGTTGCCACGCGCTCGGCCCGGCTGGTGGCGGCGACGTTTGCCGGTGCGTTGTTGCACATCGATCCGAAGCTGGAGCGGCGCCACGTGATCGCGATCGACGGCTCGCTCTACGAAAAGATGCCGGGCTACGCGGCGATGATTTCCGAGGGGCTGCGCGGCGCGCTCGGCGTGCGTGCGGCGCAGGTTTCGACGATCCTCGCGAAGGACGGCTCCGGCGTGGGCGCGGCTATCGCGGCGGCGGTCTGATTTGTAGAACACCGGGGCGCAGAGGTCCCCGAGGGTGGCTTCTGCGCTGGGCCGGCGGGTTTCTCGGAGCGGTTTAACGTTGCCCGAATAGCGCGGTGCCCACGCGGACGAGTGTGCTGCCCTCGGCGATGGCCTCGGCGAGGTCGCCGCTCATGCCCATTGAGAGCTCGGGCAGGGAGACTCCGAATTGCGCGGAGAGGGTATCGCGGATCGTGCGCAGGTTGGCGAAGGTGCGGCGGGCCACATCGCGATCTTCGGAGAGCGGAGCGATGGTCATCAGGCCCTCGACGCGCAGGGCGGGGAGCGTCAGGGCGAGTTCGAGCAGGCGGGGGGCATCGGCGGGCTCGGCGCCGAATTTTGCGGGGTCGTTGCCGGCGTTGATCTGGAGGAGGACGGGGAGGGTCTTGGACTGGGCTTCGGCGGCCTGGGCGAGGACGCGCAGCAGTTTCTCGCTGTCGACGCTTTGCACGCGGTCGAAGTGGGCGACGGCGAGCTTGGCTTTGTTGGATTGGAGGTGGCCGATGAGCTCCCACGCGAGGGGCATGGTGCATTGGGCGCGTTTCTCCATGCCTTCCTGCACGCGGTTCTCGCCCACGGCGCGCAGGCCGTAGCGGGCGGCGTATTCGGCGGCGGCGGCGGGGTGGGTTTTGGTGACGGCGAGCAGGCGCACCTCGGCGGCGGGGCGTCCGGCGCGGATGCACGCGGCTTTCATTTGTGACTCTACTTCAGCGACTCGCGTGCAAAAATCCTCGTAGCTCGGGAGCATGTTAGTTCCTTTAATAGTTTACGGCCCGATAAGCATTCGTCATACCTGGCTCAACCCAAGCAGGCCTTATGCAGATCGAAAATTTCAAAATCTTCGCCGACCTCGTCGAG
>MWDT01000143.1 GCA_002070825.1 Verrucomicrobia bacterium ADurb.Bin122 | reverse complement strand
CGCTGGTCCTTCAGATACTCTTCAAACGCGTAATTGAGGCGCTTGAGTTGACCGAGCTCGCGGCCCTTTCCCAGCATCACCGCCCAGGCGATCACGCTGAAAACCGCCAACCCCGCCGTGATGACCTGTCCGACAGGATCGCAGCGAAGAAAGACATCGACGATATTTGTGGCAAAAACGAGAGCGAAAGGAGCAGCCATGGAAAAGAGCCGCCACTGTTGCCGGGTTTGCAGATGCCGTTCAACGGAAAACCCGCCGCCCACACGGTAAGATTCCACGCAGCGATATCAGTCCACGCGCAGCCAGGCCCCGTTTCCCTCACAAACGCGAAACCAGCCTCGCCAACCGCCCGCAAACCACCCACGCTCCAAAATCATGCCTCTGAAAGAAACTCCCGCCGGCCAACTTATCTCCTTCGAAGGCTCCGAAGGCAGCGGTAAGTCCACTCAGATCGCCCTGCTCGCCGCCCGCCTCGCCGACCTCGGCTACGACGTCGTCACCGTCCGCGAGCCAGGCGGCACCGAAATCGGCGAACAAATCCGAAACATCATCGTCCATAACTCCAAGGGCGACGAGATGTGCCCCGAGACCGAGCTCCTCCTCTTTTCCGCCGCACGCGCCCAGCTCGTGCGCGAAGTGATCGCCCCCGCCCTCATGCGCGGCGCCATCGTCCTCAGCGACCGCTTCCTCGATTCCTCGACGGTCTACCAGGGCATCGGCCGCAACCTCGCCCTCGGCCCGGTCAACCACATCAGCCACTTTGCCGTGGGCAACGTGATGCCCAACATCACCCTCGTCCTCGACGTCCCCACGAGCACCAGCCTGAAACGCATCCACCAGCGCGCCTCCGACCTGCCCGACCGCATGGAGCGCGAAAACATCGATTTCTACACGAAGGTCCGCGAAGGCTACCTCATCCTCGCCAAAGGCATGCCGGACCGCCTCCGCGTCCTCGACGGCACCCAGAAGGAATCCGTCGTGCAAAAACAAATCTGGGCCGCGATTGCCCCCCTGCTCGCCAAAACCAGAAAACCCGTGCGCAAAGCCCCGGCGAAAAAAGCCGCCAAGCCAGCCGCCAAGGCCTCCAGGAAGAAGTCGTAACCGGTGCCGGTTTACACGCCCCCAGCCTGGCCCGCCGCAGTGGCGGACACGCCCGCCACCGCGGTCATTGATCGTGCGATCGCCGACGACCGGCTCTCGCACAGCCTCCTCCTGCACTGCGAAGATCTCGCCACCCTCGGCGCCGTCGCGCACGCCATCGCGGAACGCCTGCTCAATACGCCCGACGCAAGCGCCCATTTCCCCCCAGATCAGCACCCCGACTGTTTCAGCCTGAGACCGGCGGGCAAAATGCGCCAGATCTCCGCCGAAGCCACGCGACAACTCATCGCCAAAGTCCAGGTCTCCTCGACTGTCTCCCCTCGCAAGGTCGCCATCATCCACGAGGCCGACCGCATGCACGTCACGGCCGCCAACGTCTTCCTCAAGACCCTTGAGGAACCCCCGCCGCACACCACCCTGCTGCTGCTCACGGCGCGCCCCTACGCGCTCCTCCCCACGATCCGCAGCCGCGTTCTCCTCTTCCGCTTTGCCGCCCCCGCCGAGCCTGTCCAAGCCGAAGGCTGGAGCGCCTGGCTCGACGACTATCACGCCCTCCTCGGACGCCTCGTCACCTCCGCCCCGGACCGGCGCGCCGCCGCCGATTTCGTCTTCTCCTGTTACGGCCTCGTCGCCCGCTTTGGCACGATCCTCGACCAAGCCACCGCCGGCGCCTGGGAACGCCAGAAGTCCAGCCTCCCCGCCGACATTGGAGACGAGGAAAAAGTCGCCATTGAAACCGGCCTGGCCAACGGCATCCGTACGCGACTCTTCGCCGAGATCGAGCGCACCACCCGCGCCTTTGCCCTTCCCCGCCTCTGTGCCGGAGACGGCACTACACGCCGCGCGCTGACCGATGCCGTGGACCGCCTCGAACACACCGTCGGCCTGCTCCGCCTCAATCTAAACGAAAGCGTCGCGCTGGAGGATTTCCTTCTCGCCACGCTCCGTTTCTGGTCGCGCCGCTGAGCGCGCCCGCCCCATCCGCGCACAGGCAAAAAGCCCGTGGCTGACGCGCCCCGCGTCCACTCAGCGCACATGCCGCCACAGGCTGGCATGGCGGATGCTTAAAGCAGGACAAGCCATCGCTTGGATGGCCGTAACATCTGCCAATCAAAACCTGCTGCATTGCCTATGAAACTGCCATCGAAGCCCGCCCTCGGGCTAAACAAGCTTCTCGGCTGGGGAGCGCTCGCCGTGGCTGCCACGGTACCCGCACTCGCCCAAGAGGCCACCTCCACCGCACCGGCGATAGACCCTGGCTCTCTGAGCAGTCTTCGCATGGGCCTCGACACCCTCTGGGTCCTGGTTGCCGCCATGCTGGTGTTCTGGATGAACGCCGGCTTCGCACTCGTCGAGTCCGGTCTATGCCGTGCCAAAAACTGTACGAACATCCTCGCGAAAAACTTCATCGTTTTTGCGATTTCGTCCCTGTCGTTCTGGGTGCTCGGCTGGGGACTGATGTTCGGCGACGGCAATGGCTTCGTCGGCATGAGCGGCCTGTGGTTCGTGAGCGGCGCGGATAACTCTCCGGCCCTCGGCTCCGCCTATGCCGCGATGAATCCCTTCTCCACCGCCACCTACGAAGGCGTGTACGGGGCCATCAACTGGACGCCCGTCCCCCTCTGGGCGAAATTCTTCTTCCAACTCGTCTTCGCCGGCACCGCCGCCACGATCGTCTCCGGCGCCGTCGCCGAGCGCATCAAGTTCAGTGCCTTCATGGTCTTCAGCGTCTTGCTCGTGGCCTTCATGTACCCGGTCACCGGTCACTGGATCTGGGGCGGCGGCTGGCTCTCCCTCGCAAACTTCCGCGACTTCGCCGGCTCCACCGTGGTCCACTCCGTGGGCGGCTGGGCCGCTCTCGCTGGCGTGATCGTCCTCGGGCCCCGCCTCGGCAAATACAAAGATGGCCGCGTGTGCCCCATCCCCGGCCACAGCATGACCTCCGCCGCACTCGGCGTGCTCATCCTCTGGCTCGGCTGGTTCGGCTTCAACCCGGGCTCCACCATGGCCGTCGGCGACGGCTCCGCCATCGCCCACGTGCTCGTCACGACCAACATTGCCGCCGCCGCGGCGACGATCACGGCCTGTATCACCGCCTGGGCTCTCCTCAAGAAGCCTGACCTGTCCATGATCCTCAACGGCTGCTTGGCCGGCCTGGTGGCCATCACCGCCCCCTGCGCCTTCGTCACCGCCACCTCCTCCGCCATCATCGGCGCGATCGCCGGTGTCATCGTGGTCCTCGCGGTTATCTTCTTCGACAAGGTCAAGCTCGACGACCCGGTCGGCGCGCTCTCCGTCCACTTGGTCAACGGTATCTTCGGCACCCTCTGCCTCGGCCTCTTCTACAACTACGACGTCGCCAGCACGATCGCCTGCCTGCCCCCGGTCGACGCCAACGGCGCCGTCATCACCGCCGAGAACTGGGGCGCGATGGAGCAAACCCTCGTCCAACTCAAGGGCATCTTCTCCGTCGGCGCCTTCACCTTCGGCATCGCGCTCGTCCTCTGGTACATCCTCAAGTTCACGATGGGCATCCGCGTGAGCAAGGAAGAGGAAATCGAGGGTCTGGACGTCGGCGAACACGGCAACGAAGCCTACCCGGACTTCCAATCCAGCCACTAATCCATCCCAAGCCTTCGCGTGCCCGGGTGGGCTCCACTCGGGCACAAAGGCCAGGCAACCAACCACCATCCCATTCCGACCAATCCCATGAAACTGATCACCGCCATCATCAAACCCTTCAAGCTGGAGGAAGTGAAAGAGGCGCTCGCAGCCAACGGCATCGAAGGTATGACCGTCACCGAAGTCAAAGGCTTCGGCCGCCAGAAGGGGCACACCGAAATCTACCGCGGCAGCGAGTACACGGTCGATTTCCTCCCCAAGGTAAA
This sequence comes from Verrucomicrobia bacterium ADurb.Bin122, assembly GCA_002070825.1. Lineage (GTDB taxonomy): Bacteria > Verrucomicrobiota > Verrucomicrobiia > Opitutales > Opitutaceae > MWDT01. Next base: position 2,191 of record MWDT01000143.1, on the reverse strand, counting down.
AATCGAGATCGCCGTCTCGTCCGAGCTCGCTGACAAAACCGTCGAGACGATCGTCAAATCCGCCAAGACCGGCAAGATCGGCGACGGCAAGATCTTTGTCTGCTCCCTCGACGAAGTCATCCGCATCCGCACCGACGAACGCGGCGACACCGCGATCTAAGCCCACGTCCGTCGCCTTTCGCGCCGGACCTCCTCACACGACCGGCGGCCTCATTTTCGGCCGCCGGTTTTTTTACGCCCCCACGACCAGGCCGACAGAGCATCCAGGCTGGCATCGATTGTGCTATTCGAGGGTGTCCATGAAACGATTCCTCCTCAAAAAAAGGGGGTGCATTCTTGCACTCGCCCTCTCGGCCTGGCTGATCCTCCCCCTCGCCCACGCCACGACCACGGATACGCCGCCCAACCTCGACGAACGCGTACAGGCCCTTGAGGCGTATATCCGCAACGCCGAACCCACCGCCCCCCTCGCCGGCCTGCCCGGCCCCGGCCACAACGGCTGGATGATGACCTGCGCCGCCCTCGTGCTCTTCATGACACTCCCGGGCCTCGCGCTGTTTTACGGCGGCCTCGTCCGTAAAAAGAACATCCTCTCCGTCCTCGCCCAATGTATGGGCATCGCCGGCCTCGTCACCCTGCTATGGTGGGCGTTTGGCTACAGCCTCGTCTTCGGCAAAAGCACCGGCAGCCCCTTCATCGGCGGCTTCGAATTCCTGTTTCTCAAGGGCGTCGGCGCCGCGCCCAACACCGACTACGCCTACTGGGTTTCGCACAACGTCTTTGCGATGTACCAAATGATGTTCGCCATCATCACCCCAGCGCTGATCCTCGGCGCCATCGCCGAACGCATGAAGTTCAGCGCCGTCCTCCTGTTCGTCGGGCTCTGGATGGTCGTCGTCTACTTCCCGCTCGCCCACATGGTCTGGGGCGCCACCGGCCTCATGAACGGCGTCTGGAATGCCGACGCCGCCATCCCCGCCATCGACTTCGCCGGCGGCACCGTCGTCCACATGTCCTCCGGCTGGTCCGCACTCGTGCTCTGCCTCATCCTCGGCCCCCGCCTCGGCTTTGGCAAAGAGAAGATGGCGCCGCACAGCATGGTCCTGTGTATGGTCGGCACCGGCATGCTCTGGGTCGGCTGGTATGGATTCAACGCCGGCAGCGCCCTCGCCGCCGACGGCATCGCCGCCAATGCGTTCATGACAACCACCATCGCCGCCGCCGTCGCCGGCTTCGTCTGGGGCCTCATCGAAATGACCCTCCGCGGCCACGCCTCCATCCTCGGCTTCTGCTCGGGCATCGTCGCCGGACTCGTGGTCATCACTCCCGCCGCCGGCTTCGTCGACACGACCGGCGCCGTGATCATCGGCATCGTCGCCGCCGTCGTCCCCTACTTCGCCGTCACGAAGCTCAAGGCGATCTTCAAATACGACGATGCCCTCGATACCTTCGGCGTGCATGCCGTCGGCGGCACCGTCGGCGCGCTGATCACCGGCTTCCTCGCCTCCGGAGAAGCCAACGCCAATCTCCTGGGCGCCCCCGCGACGAACAACGGCCTCGCGCGACTCGTCACCCACGGCGGGCTGTGGCTGGAACAACTCAAGGCGATCGGGCTGACACTCACGCTGTCGATCCTCTCGACAATCGTGCTCGCCTACCTCGTCAAATCCATCCTTGGTGGCCTGCGCCCACTCCCCGAAGTCGAACGTCAAGGCCTCGATATCAACGAGCACGGAGAAGAAGGCTACATCGACTAAACGCGGCGGGGCCCGCCATCCTCTCATGAAGCTCATTACCGCCATCATCAAACCCTTCAAACTGGAGGAAGTGAAAGATGCCCTCGCCGAAGTCGGCATCGAAGGCATGACCGTCACCGAAGTGAAGGGCTTCGGCCGCCAGAAGGGGCACACCGATATCTACCGCGGCAGCGAGTATGTCGTCGATTTTCTCCCCAAGATCAAAATCGAGCTCGGCGTCCCCAATGAGCGTGTGGACCGGGCCCTTCAGGCGATCACCGCGGCCACCCGCACCGGCAAGATCGGCGACGGGAAAATCTTCGTCAGTCCCCTCGAAGACGTCATCCGCATCCGCACCGGCGAGCACGGCGACTCCGTACTCTAAGCGCGCAGTTTCTCCTCGGTTTTCCAAGGCGGGCGCCCAGGCGCCCGCCTTTTTCATGCGCGGAAAACAA
>MWDT01000142.1 GCA_002070825.1 Verrucomicrobia bacterium ADurb.Bin122 | reverse complement strand
TTTCTGCACGATCTACGAACGCCGCCCGCAGACCTGCCGCGACCTCGGCCGCGGCACCCCCGAGTGCGCCGGCGAGCTCGCCGCCAAGTCCGCCCGCCCCGCCGCCGCCCTCGCACACGCGAAAGCGCAGCCCTCAGTCACTCCACCTGGCCATTCGCAAGCCCTTCGCGCGGCACTCCAAATGTAGCTCGCCACATTCAGTTAATTATCCATATATGGCATTTAATACGGCACAAAAATCCATACATGGTTAATTAAATGCGCTCTGCGGTTCACGACATTCTACCTCCTGCGATCCGCCGTTCCCTCATCAAACTGGGGACCGACATCGCACGCGCCCGACGCCAGCGCCGCCTCACCCTCGCCATGATGGCCGAGCGCATGGGCGTCGGTATTCGCACCTACTCACGCATCGAGCAAGGCGACGGTTCCGTCGCATTGAGCGCCTATGCCATGGCCCTCTTCGTCCTCGGATTCGGCCCCGCCCTCGGCGACATCGCCGACGCACGACACGACGACCTCGGCCTCCAACTCGACGAAGAGCACCTGCCCAAGCGCGTGCGCGTGAAGAAGACACCGACCTCTCAGTGAAACGCACCCTCCAAGTCTTCCTCGGGGATGATCCCCGCCCACTCGGCACGCTCCACTACGATCAAAGCGGCACCCGCGAGCATGCCGCCTTTGCCTACGATCCCGCGTGGCTGGCGGCGGCGGGCTGCTTCCCACTTGAGCCCAACCTCCCGCTCGTAAGCGGCACACAATTTCACCGCAAAGCCCCGGATGGTTCGCTCTTCCATGCGATCATCGCCGACACCGAGCCCGATGGCTGGGCCCGCCGTGTCATCCTCCGCGACCACGCCAAACGCCGCCAAGAAGCCCGACGCTCGGGCGACACCGGCCCCACGCCCCAGCTCACCACCATCGATTTCCTCCTCGCGGTCGACGATGCCAGCCGCGTCGGAGCACTGCGTTTCCGCGACGAGACCGGCACCTTTCAACGCGCCGGCGAGCCCGGTCGCAGTACCACCCCACCGCTACTGGAGTTGCGACACCTCGCCAGCGCCACCCGGGCCGTTGAGACCGAAACCGAAACCGCCGCCGACCTCACCTACCTGCGCGGCCGGGCCACATCACTCGGTGGCCTCCGCCCCAAATGTACCGTGATCGATGCCGACGGCACCCTCGCCATCGGCAAATTTCCAAGTACTCAGGACACCCGTGCCGTCACCAAAGGCGAAGTGCTCGCGATGCAACTCGCGCGCCAAGCCGGCATCCACGCCGCCCAGACGCGCCTCGTGGACAGCGACGGCGTGCCGGTTGCAATCGTCCGCCGCTTCGATCGCACTCCCGACGGCAAACGCATCCTCTACGCCTCGGCCGCCACACTCCTCGGCGTCGAATCCGCCGCGCCCGAAGAACACCACTACACGGAGATCGTCGACGCACTCCGTGTGCATGGCGCCGACGTCCAGGCCGACATCGAAGAGCTGTGGCGGCGCATCGCCTTTTCCATCCTGATCACCAACGTCGATGATCACCTCCACAACCACGGCTTCCTCCACGCAGACCGCGGCCTCTGGCGACTGGCTCCCGCCTTCGATATCAACCCATTTCCCGACCGCATCAGAGAGCTGAAAACCTGGGTATCGCCCGACACCGGCCCGGAGGCGAACATCGACGCCCTGATGTCCGTCACGCCCTATTTCCGCATCCCCAACCGACGCGCCAAGACGATCCTGCGCGAAGTCGAAGACGCGGTCGCCACCTGGCGGGACACCGGCCACAAACTGGGCATGACCGACCGCGAACTCGAAGCGTTTGCCGACGCGTTTGAGCACCCGGAACGCCAAGCCGCCCAACAAGCAATCCGCCCCTGACGCCCGCCCCGCCGCCGCCCTGCGCCAAGCCTGAGCGCCAGCCCGCGGCGGTCGGAAGTTATGACTTATAAGACGTAAACTTTGCCGCCGAGAGCTGCTATTCTCGCCAGATGAGGAAGCAGCGCGACTCGCATTTCACCCAGCGGCAGAAGCGGTGCCAACCGTGGCCACCACCCGGAGCCGACCTAGGACTTCCTAAACAAAGTCCGCCGGTGCTCCGCCAGAAACGCCGGATCGGGCGAGAGTGCATCGGACGGCAATTGCAGCGGCGCGCCTTCGTAGGCGCCGAAATTCTCGACCACCGTCTTTTGCGGCAACGCCGCCTGCAAGCGCGCCGAAAGAACCAACCGCAGGTGATCGTCGAAGGTAATCAGACCTTGGTCGAAAGCCGCATCATGCAGCCGCGAGAGGCAAAGCCCATTGCGCACGTTGAGCCGCTCTGCGGCATGCGCGCCCCACGGCAAGATGTGCGAGGCGATCAACAGCTCGCGTACCGCCAAGCCCGTGACACCACAGCGCCCGCCGAAATTGTTGAGCACGGCCGCGCGGAAGTATTCCTGCCCACGGCGCAGTTTCACGTTGGCCTCGATTTCCGTCGGTCCAGACGGCGGACGCCTCCGCACGCGAATTCCATCGGAAGGAGAAACCTCCAGCTCGCTTTCACCTTTCGCGCCAAACATCGCGCGCAAAGCCTCCTCACTAGCCGGCACCGTTTCGTCGAGCTGCTCGTGAAATTCATCCCAGACAGTTCGGTCCAACGCGCTCGCGCCGGGCAGTCCTTTGATTCCGCGGAGTTTCAGCGCCGAGTCGAACGAAGCGAGATTGCACAGTTTCATGGCCACGCTCCCGGCGCTACGTCCGAGCTTCTCCGCAAGCGCCACAATGACCGGCTGGCGCGCGTGCAATTGCCCGAAGGTGAGCTTGTGGTAGAGGTTCAGTGCGACGAGCAGTTCGTCACGAGTCCATCGTTTGCCGGAGGCCATGCGCCGAAAACTGGGCAAACGAGTGCTGCAACGCAGCAACGAAATCCGCCACGGTCCACGCGCCCTGACCAGCCAGCCATCGCGTTCGCATGAGCACCGGCAAGTTCCCTGCGTGAACGTGCATCCTCCATGAAATCCACGACCATCCTCAGCACCATAGCGACAGATACCGCAGCCGAGTTCGCCGCCGCGCTATCGCTCTGGCGCGCGTGCGAAAGCCTCGCAGAAACCAATCTCATCGACCTGAGCGAGTGTTACCACGGCATCGACCAGCTCATGCACGAAGTCATGCGCATCGCGCACCTCTTTGAGCAGTGGGCCTGCACGCATGTCGAATTCGCCGAGCTCAGCGACGTGTGGCCGTACCTGCTCGAAGACCAGTTCGGCACGGCGTGTTTGCAACTCTTGCCGGTCGAGGCTCTAGACCAGTTCAGCGAAGCCGACTGCCTCCGCACCGCGCTCCAGCTCAAGCTACCTCTGAAGTGAGCGGAGCGCACGGAAACACCTCAGCGCTCTACTGACCCAAGGGCGAAAATGCGCGGCCTTGCGCAGGCGCGTCAGCCCTCCTGAGGCCCTCCGCTGCTCCGTGCTTCAAAAATCCCCCGCACGGGCGCGGGACAGTCGCCGGCGCCGCTCACTCCGCACTTTCCAGACGCGTCACGACCGGGCCGGGCAGCAACCCGCGTGCGGGAAACAGCGGAGCCACACACTCCAATAAAAACGGGTCGTCCATATACGGAGCGAGATCCGCATAGCCGGGGCCATCCAGACTCCGGTGCATCAGCGGATAGTGGCCACGCTCCAGTTTCATGTGAACCACCGGGCCACCTTCGGGAAACGGCATCCGCAGCAGCGCGGCCAGCGACGCAACCCCGGGCGTTTTCAGACGCAGCCAGAGCGCGGCGCGCGCCGCGTCGGACAACTCCGGACAACGCACACGCAGGTCCGCCTCATCGGACACCGGCGCCGCCAGCACCTCGCAGAGCCCGGCCCAGCGTCGGGGCAAGACCACGTCACCACGCGGCTCCTGCGCAATGGCGGCAAACACCGCGCGCACCTCCGCGCCCGCGCCGGCGAGTTCATCGGGTCCGGGCATGCGGCCCTCGCGCCACCAGCGCGCCACCGCACATGCGTAGGCAAACGCCGGCCGGCGCCACACGGGCAGCTCGGGGTCGGCAAGCGCACGCGCGCTCAGCTCCCGCCAGCGCGCATAGGCCGGATCGCGGAGCTCCCGCAGCGGCGATTGTTGCCAGTATGGTGAGGCCACAAAAGCCGGATTGACGAGCAGCTCCATCGCCAGCGCCTGCACACAGCCACGCTCGTCGCCCCCGCCCAGACACGCCAGCGCGAGTCCGAGATGCGTCGTAGGCCGGTCCGGCAGCAGCCGCAGCGCGTGCGAAAAATGCGCGCGTGCCGGCGCCGGATCGTCGGGCAGCCACAGCCAGCCCAGCGCGGACTGCACGGGCTCCTGCGCGGCATCAATCTCCAGCGAAGAGGCCAGCACCCGGCGCGCCGCCTGGCGCAGACCCGCGTCGCCCGACTCGCCGGCCGCACGCGCCAGCTGGAAACCCGCCTGATTGCGGTAGTGGGCGCACCATGGAGCCGCGTCCACCGAAGCCAGGAGGCGCCGGGCGAGCACCACGCGCTCCGTCACGGATGTTTCCTCTACAGACGTTTCCGCCAGCGCTGTCCAGTGGAGCTGATGTGCGCGCCAGTGCGGCGCCAGCACCGCCACGGCGCCAGCGCCCGCGACACCGAGCACCCATGGCAGCCACCGTCCACGACGCCCCGCGCCAAACCCGTCGGCATCCGCCGATCGCGCCAGCAGCATGCCGGCCCACAGTCCTGCGAGCGCCAGCAGGGTGATCACGTCGAGTTGATAATCGGTGAGTGCCAGCCCGGCGTAGCCTGCGAGTGCCACGCCACCGAGCAGCGCAAAGGTGCGCGGCGCGCCCGCCGGCTCGCGCCGCCATCGCCACCACTCGCGGCCGAGAATGCACAAAAACGCGCCCAGCGCCGCCAACCCCACGAACCCGGTGGTCGCCCACCAGTGGAGCGGGGCATTGTGCAACTGGTACGAAGTCTCCACGCCGCCCACGAGCCGGGCGCGCACCTCGGGATAGACAAAAGGCACCATGCCCGGCCCGTGGCCCACCCACGGCCGCTCCAGCCCGAGCCACCCGCCGCCCTGCAGCATGCCGATGCGTTGCACGTCGCTCTCGTTGCGTTGAAACAAAATCGATGGATCAGCCACGAGCGCGCGCAGGCGGCCATTGGTCGCGAGCAGCCCCGCGACGACCAGCACGGTCGCCAGCCCGAACCCCACCCACTGCCGGCGCGAGGGCCGGTGCAGCGACAGCCAGAGCAGCCCCGCCACCGCAGCAGCCACCAGCGCGCCCAGCACCGCGCCACGACTCGCCGCCGTGAAAAACGCCGCCGCAGCCAGCCCCGAGGCCACGATCCAGCCAGCGCGCCACCACCGGCGCTCATACCACACCAGTCCCGCCAGCCAGGGGAAGGTGAGCAGCCCCAGCCCGCCGGTGTAGTTCCAGTGGCCGAGCGGGTGCGGATTGCGATGCGCCACCCAGTCGACCTCGCCCCACGACTGCTCCGCCAGCAGGTTCGCGACATCGACCGCATACAGGAGCGCCGACATCGCCAGCGGTACCGTCATCGCCACGCCCGCCACGCGTGCAAACCGGAGAAAAACCGGCGCCTCCGCGCGGGACGCCCCGAGCTGGCCCGCCAGCCAGAAAATCCACGCGAGTGCCCCCCACAGCGGGAGCGCCGCCTCGAAACTGAAATGCGGCTGCCGGCTCGCAGCCACGCTCACTCCGATCACACCGGCCAGGACCAGCCCCGCCAGCCCTCCCAGCCCCACCCCGCGCCAGCCCCGCGCCTGCGTCCATGTGAGCAGAAACACCGGCACCAGCAGCAACGCCTGCGAATAAAACGCCCACGGCCACGTAAACACGATGGTCGATGCCTTGGGCAACGATCCCACCAGCACCAGCCCGCCCAGCGCCAGCCAGCCAAGCAGCGAGTAAAGTCGGGCGAAACGATCGGCAGGAGCGTGGTTCATCGTGAGACACTGGAAACAGGAGGCCGCCCGGTGCGCCAGCCAAAGGCCAGTGCCGCGATGAGCAGTGCCACAGCGATCACCGCGCCGGCCGGCGCATGCGTTACCACCCAGGGTCGGCGAGGAGACCCTCCGCGCAACTCCGGCGGCAGCACAGGCCGCAGCACCGGATCTTCGAGCACCGCCACGACAGGTTTGGCCGAGGGATGCGGACGCAGAAACGGCGACGCCGTTTCAAAGACC
>MWDT01000141.1 GCA_002070825.1 Verrucomicrobia bacterium ADurb.Bin122 | reverse complement strand
GTGGCGGCGAGTGCGCGCTCGCAGGCGACGGCAAGGGCGTCGAGATCGGCGTGTGCGTAGCGGACGATCAGGCCGGCCTGGTGGAGCGCGTTGAGGCGGCCGCCCTGTTGAGAGTCTTCGGAGACGGGCATGAGGCCGAGGCAGCCGGACCAGAATGGGCGGTCGGTGTGCGAGGCGCTCATGGCGGGCGTGCCGAATTTGCGACCTTCGGGGCAGACACTGACTTTAAAGCGGGCGGCGAGCTGGCCGCGCGCGTTGACCGGCAGCGAGTGGTCGTGGATGGCGGTGAAGCGGTCGCCAAAGCGTTTTTTGAGGAAATCGATCTGGCGCTGGCGGTGGGGCGTGAGGCCGAGTTGCGAGCCGAGAAACACGATTTTCTCCTCGGGCGTCTCGCAGAATGGCGTGGCGAAGGGCAGGAGGTTGGCCACCCAACTGCGGTGGATGTCGACGCAGGTAGGCGGGAGCGCGGCGCGGCCGGCGTCGGCCAGCGGCGACTCGTCGTGGATGAGCACGTCGAGATGCGGAGCGATGGCATTGAAGCACGGCATCGCGCGCGAGGCTTCGTCGAATGCGTAGAAGAGGACGCGCAGGCCGCGTTTTTTGAGGAGGGCGAGGAGCTGGGCGGCGACTTGGCCGAAGCCTTCGAATTGCTGGCCCATGACGACGAGCCAGATTTCCTCGTCGTCGGAGAAGGGTATCTGCAACAGCGCTGCCAGGCCGGTGCGGCCGACGACGCGGGCCGGGAGAAACTCGATCTGCGGATGCGTGAGCGAGGCGAAGACGCGGGCGTTTTCGGCATGCCAGTCGCAATCGAGCCGAGCCATGCGGACGATGCGGGCGTCGTTGGGATCGGTCACGCGGGTGCGCACGTCGAAGTGGGCGAGCCGCTCCAGATAGGCGGCGGCGTCTTCGAGTTGGTCGGCCCACGTGCAGTAGTGGACGATGCGGACGCGGCGGGCGGCGGACGATTGGGTCATGGCGGAGGCGGGGCGTTTGGGCGAAAAGGGTGGGCTTGGGGCGAGTTAAGAAGAGTGTCCGGGTTGCGCGCGATGCCGAAAACGTGGAGAGTAACGACACGCCGCCGATCGGGCTGGTGCGATTCCGGATGGGCGGCGCGCACCCCATGAATCTTACCCCAAAAAAGTGCCCCGAGCTCACCCGGTATGCTTGGATCTCGATCTGGGCGGCGGTGGCGACGATGGCGCTCAAGTCTGTCGCGTATCTGTTGACGGGCTCGGTGGGGCTGTTTTCGGACGCAGTGGAGTCGCTGGTGAACCTGGCGGGTGGGGTGATGGCGCTGGGGATGTTGCGGATCGCGGCGCGTCCGCCGGATGCAGACCACGCCTACGGGCATACGAAGGCGGAGTATTTTTCGAGCGGGGTTGAGGGATTATTGATCCTGCTGGCGGCGGCGAGCATCGCGTTGGCGGCAGTGCAGAGGCTGATTCACCCGCGCGAGATCGACCAACTGAATCTTGGGCTGGCCGTGTCGGTGTCGGCGTCGTTTATCAACTTGGCGGTGGCGTTGGTGCTGCTGAGGGCCGGGCGTCAACGTGAGTCGATCACGCTGGAGGCCAACGCGCATCACTTGCTGACCGATGTGTGGACCTCGGCGGGGGTGGTGGTCGGGCTTGGGCTGGTGGCGACCACGGGTTGGGTGTGGCTGGATCCGGTGGTGGCCTTGTTGGTGGCGGCAAACATCGTGCGATCGGGGATCGACATCGTGAAGCGATCGGTGTCGGGACTGATGGATCGGGCGCTGGAGTCGGAGGATTTGTTGCGGATTGATGAGGCTTTAGGCGTTTTTCGCGCAGAAGGCGTGCTGTTTCACGCGTTGCAGACGAGGCAGGCCGGGCGGCGTAAGTTTGTGTCAGTCCATGTTTTGGTGCCTGGGTGTTGGACAGTGCAGCAGGCGCATGAGCTGGCGGAACGGGTGGAGGCGGAGGTGCGCCGTGCGTTGCCGTCCGCACTGGTTTTCACGCACTTGGAGCCTGTGGAGGACCCTGTTTCGTGGGATGAGGGCAAGCCTGAGCCGGATTGAAGCCGGAACGGGGCGGGGGAGGCGGCCGCATTTTTTGCGCAGGGCTCCGCAACAGATGATCAATCTAAACCCTTGATTTCGGAGGTGGGGCTTGGTTGTGTGGCCCTTTCTAGCGCGTACGCGCATCTATCTGGAATAGTCATTCAACACATCAAAAACGGAGAGAAAAATGGCAGTTAAAGTCGCAATCAATGGTTTCGGCCGCATCGGTCGCCTCGTATTCCGCGCCCTCGTTGAGCAGGGCCTCCTCGGCACGACGTTCGACGTCGTCGCGGTGGGCGACATCGTCCCGGCCGACAATCTGGCCTACCTCCTGAAGTACGACTCTTCCCAGGGTCGCTTCAACGGCACCGTTGCCTCGAAGAAGTCCGCCGCCGACAAGGCTGACGACGACGTTCTCGTCGTCAACGGCAAGGACATCCTCGTCGTCAGCGCCAAGAGCCCGGCTGAATTGCCCTGGGCCAAGCTCGGTGTTGAGCTCGTCATCGAGTCCACCGGCCTCTTCACCGATGCCGAGAAGGCCAAGGGCCACATCGTGGCTGGCGCCAAGAAGGTCATCATCTCCGCTCCGGCGAAGGGTGAGGACATCACCATCGTCCTCGGCGTCAACGACGACAAGTACGATGCCGCCAAGCACAACATCGTTTCCAACGCGTCCTGCACCACGAACTGCTTGGCTCCGTTGGTCCACGTCCTCCTGAAGGAAGGCTTCGGCCTCTCCGAAGGTCTGATGACCACGGTCCACAGCTACACCGCGACCCAGAAGACCGTGGATGGCCCGTCCCGCAAGGACTGGAAGGGTGGCCGTACCGCCGCTCAGAACATCATCCCGTCCACGACCGGCGCCGCCAAGGCCGTCGCGCTCGTCCTCCCCGAGGTCAAGGGCAAGCTCACCGGCATGGCTTTCCGCGTGCCGACCCCGACCGTTTCGGTCGTCGACCTGACCTTCAAGACCGTCAAGGACACCTCGCTGGCTGAGATCAAGGCCGCCCTGAAGAAGGCTTCCGAGACCTACATGAAGGATATCCTTGGCTACACCGAGGACGAGGTCGTCTCCTCCGACTTCATCCACTGCAAGCTCTCGTCGATCTTCGACGCTGGCTCCTCGATCGAGCTCAACAAGAACTTCTTCAAGCTCATCAGCTGGTACGACAACGAGTGGGGCTATTCCAACCGCGTCGTCGAGCTCACCAAGAAGATCGCCGCCAAGCTGTAATTCAGCACGCGGTTATCTCTCGGTAATCTTCGCTTAACCAGAAACGCGGCCCTCGGGTCGCGTTTCTGTTTCCGGACAGTCGCTTCCAAGCGCAAATTTTTCGATTTATCATCTCTGACCACTGCCACGCCATGGCTAAATTCAAGACCATCCGCGACCTCAACCTCGCCGGTAAACGCGTCCTTATCCGCGTCGATTTCAACGTCCCGCAAGACAAGGCCACCGGTGCCATCACCAACAACGCGCGCATCGTCGCCGCGCTGCCCACGATCAACTACGCCCTCGAAAAAGGCGCGTCCGTGGTGCTCATGAGCCACCTCGGCCGTCCGGATGGCAAGGTCGTTGCCAAGTACTCCCTCAAGCCCGTCGCCGACGAGCTCTCCAAGCTCCTCAACAAGCCGGTGAAGTTCCTCAACGACTGCGTCGGCGCTGAAGTCGAGGCTGCCTGCGCCGCCGGTGCCCTGAAGGCCGGTGAGGTCGTCCTCCTCGAGAACCTCCGCTTTCACATCGAGGAAGAGGGCAAGGTGAAGGAGAAACAGGCCGACGGTACCGAAAAGTCCATCAAGGCCGACCCGAAGAACGTCGAGGCCTTCCGTGCCTCGCTCACCAAGCTGGCCGACGTGTACGTCAACGACGCCTTCGGCACCGCGCACCGCGCGCACTCCTCGATGGTCGGTGTGGCCCTCCCGGACAAGGCTGCTGGTTTCCTCATGGAGGCGGAGCTCAAGGCTTTCGCGGCCGTCATCGACGACCCCAAGCGCCCCCTCCTCGCCATCCTCGGCGGCGCCAAGATCGCCGACAAGATCCCCCTCATCAAGAACCTCATCGAGAAGGCCGACAAGATCATCATCGGCGGCGGCATGAGCTACACCTTCAAGAAGGTGCTTCTCGACATGAACATCGGTAACAGCCTCTTCGACGCCGAAGGCGCCAAGCTCGTCCCCGAGCTCATGGCCAAGGCCAAGGCGCGCGGCGTGAAGATCCTCCTCCCGATCGATCATGTCTGCGGCAACGCATTCCCGAAGACCCCGGATACCCCCGTCGAAGTCCAACTCGACAACGACCAGCCCGGTATCTCCGACGGCTGGATGGGTCTCGATATCGGGCCCCAGACCTGTGCGATGTTCCGCCAGGCCATCATGGAGTCCAAGACCATCATCTGGAACGGGCCCGCGGGTGTGTTCGAAGACGACCGCTTCGCGGCCGGCACCAAGGTCATGGCCGACGCCATCGCGCTCGCCACGGTCAACGGTGCGACGACCGTCGTCGGCGGTGGCGATACCGCCACTGCGGCTAAGAAGTTCAAGGTCGCCAAGATCGTGACGCACTGCTCCACCGGCGGTGGCGCCAGCCTCGAGCTCCTTGAAGGCAAGGTCCTCCCGGGCGTCGCCTTCCTCGAAAGCTAATCCCTCCAGAAAATTTGGGCGCGCGGCTGGAAATAGCCTCGCGCCCCGGTGTTTGAATCAATTTAAAGCCCACCCTTATGATCCGCAAAAAACTCATCGCCGGTAACTGGAAGATGAACAAAACCTCCGCCGACGCCTCGACGCTCGTGCAGGAGATCGTGGCCGAAGTCGGCCGCGTGACCGACGTGGACATCCTCGTCTGCCCGCCCTTCACCTCCCTGGAAAGCGCCGGCAAGCTCCTCGAGGGCTCCAACGTGAAGCTCGGTGCCCAGAACATGCACCACGAAGCCTCCGGTGCCTACACCGGCGAAATCTCCGCTTCGATGCTCCGCAGCACCTTCGCCACCTACGTGATCCTCGGCCACAGCGAGCGCCGCACGTATTTCGCCGAAAACGATAAGTTTATCAACCAGAAGGTCCTCGCGGCCCTCAAGAACCAGCTCAAGCCCGTCCTCTGCGTCGGTGAGACGCTGGCCGAGCGCGAGTCCGGCGCGACCCTCAAGGTCGTGCAGACCCAGCTCGAAGGCGCCCTCGAAGGCGTCAGCAAAGAGCAGGCCACCAGCGTGGTCGTCGCTTACGAGCCCGTCTGGGCCATCGGCACCGGCAAAGTCGCCACCACCGAGCAGGCGCAGGAAGTGCACGCGTTCATCCGCAGCCTCCTCGTGAAGCTCTTCGGCGACGCCATCGCGCAGAAGGTCCGCATCCTCTACGGCGGTTCCATGAAGCCCTCCAACGCTCCCGAACTGCTCGCGCAGAAGGACATCGACGGCGGCCTCATCGGCGGCGCCTCGCTGGAATCGCGCAGCTTCGTCGAGCTCGTGAAGGCCGCTGCGGCCGCCAAGTAACCACGTCGCGCCTCAGGCGCTTCTTTTCTCTCTTAAAACGGGCGCTGCAAAACGGCGTCCGTTTTTTTGCGCCCGTGTGAGAGGGCCCCGACGCCCGATCAGGTGCCCGGAGGATTATGCCAGCTCGCCGGCAGGATCGACTCCGTTCCGACAATATAGACCTGATAGTAGAGCCAGAAAACGCCCACGCCGAGCAGCGTGAGGAAGATCACCTCGCCGAGTTGCCCCGCCTGCTTGCTCTCCCGGTGGAGCGCCTGTACCAGCTTCTCGATTAGCGGCGCGAAGATAAATGCCACCAGCGAGCCGCCGCACAGCACCATCGCGATGATCAGCGCCGTGCGCAGCAACGGCTCGCCCACCAGCTTGGCCTTATAGTTGACGATCTCCACGCACAGATTGAGCAGGAGCAGGCAGCAGGGAAACACATAGTAGGCCCGGACAGCGTGGTACTTCTTCATGGACGCAGGTTGCGATGAGTCGTGAAAGGGCGACAATAGCGGCAGCTTTCGGCGAGGCCTGCAACCCCGCCTTTTGTGCCCGCGACGTAACCCTCAACCCGTTATCCGCCATGCCCTATCTCAAGATCCAAACCAACCTGCCCCTCACGAAAGCCGCCCAGCGCGCCATCCTCAAACACGCCTCCGAGCTCGTCAGCTCCGAGCTCGGTAAACCCGAGGATTATGTGATGATCGC
>MWDT01000140.1 GCA_002070825.1 Verrucomicrobia bacterium ADurb.Bin122 | reverse complement strand
GCGCCGCGATACTCCATGCTGTAGTAGTTGATGTCGCCACCGACGGGGCCACCGGCCACGGCAAAGTTGAGCTCGCTGCGATTGCCCCGCGTGGTGCTGATGATCTTGTCGCGGGTGTCGCGAAGCAGCTGGAGGCCGACCTTGGAGATCGCCGTGGTACCAGCCCACTCCTGAACCGCGGTGGGGGCGCTCGACGTGACATCGGTGATATCGATCACCTGGTACGAGTAAGAGTAGCGGGCCTCGATCAGCTCGATCAAATGTTTGCGGACGTAGATTTCTCCACCTGTGCGGATTTCCTCGTAGTAGTCGCTGAAGTAGTCGGAGCTGGTGCGGAACAGCTCAAAACCGACGGCGAGCTGCTTCTGCATGAACCAGGGCTCTTCGAAAGACATGACCATCTCGCTCGAAGAGGAGCCGTACTGGAGGCGGATGCGGAATTTCTGTCCGTCACCTTGGAAGAAGGAGCGCGGGCTGCGGAAATCGAAGTTACCTTGGGCGAGCTCGACGAAGAAGGTCGCGCGCTCGAGCGAGCTATAGCCGGCACCAAAGCTGAGATTGCCCGTGCGGGCCTCCTTCACCACCACCTTCAAGTTGCGGCGGCCCGGGATGTTGGTCTCCTCTGGGGAGAGATTCACCTCGTCAAAGAAGCGGGTGTTTTCCAAGCGGTACTTGGAAATCTTCATGCGCACCGTGTTAAACACATCGCCGGGGCCGAGCGTCAGTTCCCGGAGGATGACGGTGCTCCGGCTCTTGGTGTTGCCCTCGATATGGATGGACTCGACGTTGAACTTCTCGCTCTCGTGGACCTCATATTCGATGTCGATATTGCCGGTGGCCACATTGGGCTTCCGGTTCAACGCCACACGGGTGTCGAGATAACCATCGCGGCCATAGAAATCTTCGAGGCGCTCCGTGTCCTTGTCCAAAAGGGACGGGGCAAAGACCTTTCCTGTCTTCTGGCGCAAGATGCGCTTTAGCAAGGTCTCGGGATAGAGCTTGTTCCCCTTGAGGCTGATCGCCCCGATGTAGTAGCGGCGGCCCTCATTGACCGTGATCGTGAGCAGGAGTTTGCCGGGCTTGGGATAGTCGTAGCGAACGGACTCCGGCGCGATCTCGATATCGAGATAACCTTGTTCACGGTAAAAATCGCGGAGTTTGTCGAGGTCGTCCTCAAACGTATCGTCCTTGAAACGGCCGGAGCTGGTCAGCCAGGAAAACATCCAGTGGCGCTTCGTCTCCATGACCTTGCGCAATGCCTTGGCCTTGAAGTGTGCATTTCCGACGAAGCGGATGTCGTCGATCTTTACGGCATCGCCTTCACGGATTTTGAAGAGGACCGAGCCAAAACCGGTTTCGCGGTTGCGCTCCACCGAATAGGAGACCTGGACCTGATTATAACCTTTTTTCTGGTAATAGGTCCGCAACGCCTCGGCATCTTCCTTCACCTGGCGCTCATCGAGCGAGGCATTGTCCTTCGTCTGCACCTCGTTTTCCAAGCGCGAGGTCTTGATACGCTTGTTGCCCTGGAAACGGACGGTCAACACGCGGTACTTCGGAGTGACCTCCACCACGAGATTGACCAGCGAGCCCGGGAGATTCTCCCGCTTCACCTCAATAAATTCAAACAGGCCGGTCTTATATAGAGTGCGGATATCACGGTCTATAATCACCTCGTCGACCGACGTGCCCTCCTTGATCTGCATGTTGGCGCGCACGACCTGCTCGCTCACGTTCGAGGTCCCGACAAAGCGCACCCGCAACGAATTGACCTTGTATGTCTCGGTCTCTGCCGCCGGCTCCGCCGTCTGCGCGGGCAACCGGACCGACGCCATCGTCGCGACGAGGCAGGCCAGAAGCAGGGATAAGAACGGTGCCAGCGATGGTTTACGGAGTATAGTTTTCAAAGCGTGTGATGTCTCGGATGAACGTAAGCTTCAGGTCTCCTACTGGGCCGTTTCGCTGCTTGGCAACGATTAACTCGGCTGAGTCGGCCGCGACTTGGAACTTTTCGTCCGCCTCCTTGGGTCGAGCCAGCATCAAAACGACGTCAGCGTCCTGCTCGATTGATCCAGATTCGCGCAAGTCCGACAAACGGGGGGGGCGATCGTCTTTTTCCGCCGAGCGATTGAGCTGACTTAATACAAGGACGGGGACGTTGAGTTCCTTCGCCAGCGACTTTAATCCGCGGGAAGCCTCGGCGACCTGCTGTTCGCGCGGGACCTTTGCATCGACCGGGCTGAGCAGCTGGAGGTAATCGACCACGATGAAGCCCAACGGCGTGCGTGCATGCAGGCGGCGCGCCTTGGCACGCAGCTCCATGATCGAAAGATGACTGGAATCGTCGATGAACAGCGGCGCCTTCGAAAACTCATCGGCGGTCTGCACCAGCCGCTGCTGCTCGTCGCCATTGCGCGAGAGCAAGCCGTCGCGCAACAACTTCATCTTCACCCGGGCACGCGCACAGAGCATACGCAGCGCCAGCTGAGCCGCGCTCATTTCAAGCGAGAACACCAGAGTCGTGCACGGCTCTCCTTTTTTGGGCATCGCCGCGGCCTCCGCCATGTTGAGCGCGAGAGCGGTCTTGCCCATCGAAGGACGGGCCGCGAGCACGATCATTTCCTGCTTCTGAAACCCGAAGGTCAGCGTATCGAGATCCTTGAAGCCGGAGGAGACGCCCGTCAGCTCGCCCTTTTTCATCATCATCTTCGTGATGACCTTCATGGCGTCCTGCATCGGCGTCTTCATCGACTTGGCGGAGTCGGAGATGCGGTCCTGCGTCACCTCAAAGAGCTTCTGCTCCACCCCGTCGACAAACTGCTGCATGCCGCCGGTGTACTCGTAGCACTCTTCGAGCACGGAGCCCGCCGTGCGGATCAACTGCCGCAACAGCGCGAGCTCGCCGATCTTGTCGATAAAGTAGCCGGCCTGCGCCGTGGTCGGGATGCGATTGGTGATTTGCGTGAGGTACGCATAGCCCCCGATGTCATCGAGCTGTTGCTCCGTCTTAAGCTCCTCCGCCAAAATCGCGAGATCGATCGGCTTCTGGTTGTTGTACATATCCAACAACTTGCCATAGATCACTTGATTGGCCCGGACGTAGAACGACTCGGGGCGGATTTTCCCCTCAATGCAGCGGGCGACGACTTCGGTGCCGTCCATCAAGCAACACGAAAGCAGGTATTCCTCCGCCTCGATCGAGTGCGGTGGGGTGCGCCCGAGCGCGGCAGACGCATCCGGCTCCGCCTGCTTGGCGCGGGCACGACGAGGGGGGAATGGAGCGGTCGGATCGGCCATGATTGGAAACGAAGCGCCAACGAGAACACCCGCGGGGCGTCTAATCAACGCCGCGTTGGCAAAATCGCGTACGGATAAACGAGGTCAGCGCGGGACGCGTCACTTACGCGCCCATTCGCCGGTCGCACGCTGCACCCAGACGCCCGCCTTGCTCATCTCCGCAAGCTTTTGGGCGCGGGCACGTCCAACTTGGTCGGAGTTCGAGCCGGTCTGGCGCGCAATCGCGGCATAGACGATCCCACGGTCCGCGTTTTCGGCAGCCACGGCACTGGAATCCGCGGGGCTGAGCGCTCCGCGTGCCTCCAGATAGCCACGATTGTTTTCGCCGACGAGTCCCTTGTCCTTCAGGGCATCGAGCGAGGAGAGTCGCTGCTCCATGCGCTGACGGACGGCATTCATGTCCTGCGCGTGGGCGGTGACGGTGCCCCCAGCCAGCGCGAGCGCAGCCAGGGCGAGGAAAGTGCGCGAAGTGTTCATCGTTTTCAGGGGTTGGAAACCGGGTCGTTGACGGTGGCGGATTTTTTGTCGAGGTCGCCGAAGAAGTCGTCGAGCGCCTTATCGACCTTCACATTTACATCGATGGTGATGTGGATGGGCTTCACTTCGATGGGCTCCGTTTTCACGGAAATACACCCAGCGAGGGCAAGGGGGACCAGACCGAGGAAAGCAGCACGGCATTTCATGCGTCGAGAAAGCTGTGGGATGGGACTCGTGGACACAACGAAAGTTTCGCCCTCTCGACGCTTATTTTCCCCCAGACTGCATCCCGAGCTTCACTCCGAGGTTCACCAACGGCTCCAAAGGCCCCACGATATTCAGATCGAGGATGAGCGGCGCCCGGAGGCTCGGATCGCTCGGGCCGCCCACCAAGTGGACTGTCGCACTGCGGCCCGCGGGGTCGCCCTCCGGCAAGAACCGCACCTCAAGCTGGTCGGCGAGCAACCATGCCTCGCCCATCTCGATGCGCACCAGACCGGGATAGAGTTCGTTGACCTTCGGCGGCAGGCTCCCGGAGAGCACGCCCGGCGAAGGCAGCAAACGCAACTGCGCCGGCGAACCGCCGCGCAACGCCAGGTGCCCGGTCCCGATCGACAAGCCGGCCGCGCCGTAGCGCAACAAGAGCCGGCCATCCAGCCGTCCCTGCGCCTCCGAAAGCAGCGGCGGGAGCAGCGGCAGAAGCGCCGCCACATCCACCTGCTCCACGTCGGCCACAACCTCCAATTCCGGCGCCGACGGATTCACCGTAAACGGCGACAGCCGCAGGCACCCGCCCATCACGTTAAACTCGCCTCGCTCCACGTGCACCGTCTCGCCCGCCAGCGAAAACTGGAGAAGCCCAGCCCCGAGCGGAATCTCGGCACAGCGCCCGGCCCGCCACGACAGACTCTGCCCCGGTGCACTGTGCAACCGAGCCAGATCGTCGAGCGTCAACATCAGCTCGATTCCCTCGACCACCAGCTGATCGGCGGTGTTTTCCACACGCCCGCCTGCGAGCCGCACCGTGGCGTTGCCCGAAAGTATCCCCGACTGGAAACGCCCAGCCCCGGCCAGCGAAACCGTCCCCGAGCAAGAGTACCCCCAAAGCTCGGGCCAGCGAGTGGCGAGCGCCGGAGCCCACACCACAAGATCGAGCTCCGCACGGCGGAGCTGCCAGTCAAGCGCCCCGTCGGCACGCATCCACACTGCGACCTCCAGGAAGGTCCCCTCGCCTTCGCCGGTGAGGATCGCCTGCACTGTACCCGATTCGCCACCGGGCAAAAACGTGCAACGCCAGCGCAACGCGGGCGCGCCGGGCCACGCCGTCACCGCTCCGGCAAGCTCGCCCGCAATCGCGGGCAACACCGGCGCCGGCTGCGCGCGACACTGCGGAGCCAGCCAGACCGCGGAGATTGCCGCCGCGACACCCAGCCACGCTCGCCACACAGATTTCATGCTCGGGAGAAGTGAACGCGCGCCATCCGTGCCGGCGCACAGCCGGCACAGGATGGGCGGCGTACTCAAACCACCGGCACGGCAGGCAGACTCCAGATCTGCTCCGCGTACTCGCGGATGGTGCGGTCGCTGGAGAACTTGCCCATGCGGGCCGTGTTGAGGATGGCCATGCGGGCCCAGCGGGTTTTGTCGCGGTAGGCGGCATCGACCTTCGCCTGGCAGTCGCTGTAAGCGCGGAAATCGGCGAGCGCCATGAACGGATCGCCGCCGTGCAACAGGCTGTGGTGCACCAGCGAGAACGCCGAGCCGTCGTGCGGCGTGAAGTAGTTCGAGCCGAGCCAGTCGACCACCGCGTGCAGCTCCTCGTCGTTCTGGTAATAGTCCCAGGGGTTGTAGCCACGGGCCTGAAGCGCCTGCACCTCCTCGACGGTCATGCCGAAGATGAAGATGTTGTCGTCGCCGACCTCCTCGCGGATTTCGACATTGGCGCCGTCGAGCGTGCCGATCGTGAGCGAGCCGTTGAGCGCGAGCTTCATGTTGCCCGTGCCGGAGGCCTCCTTGCCGGCCGTCGAGATCTGTTCGGAGAGATCGGCCGCGGGGATGATGCGCTCGGCCAGCGACACGCGGTAATTGGGCAGGAACACGACCTTCAGCTTGTCGCCGATGCGCTCGTCGCGATTGATGTGATCGCCGATCAGGTTGATCGCGCGGATGATGTTTTTCGCGAGGTCGTAGCCCGGCGCGGCCTTGGCCGCGAAGATGAACACGCGCGGCTGGATATCGAGCGAGGGGTTCTGCAGCAACCGGCGGTAGAGCGCCAGGATGTGGAGCAGGTTCAGATGCTGCCGCTTGTACTCGTGCAGACGCTTGATCTGCACGTCGAAGATCGCCTCGGGTGAAACCTTGATGCCGCAGTGACGCTCGATCACCGACACCAGCTCGACCTTGTTGGCGTGTTTGACCGCCATGAACTCGCGCTGGAAGGCCGGATCGTCGGCAAACTTTTCGAGGCCGCGCAGGTGGTCGAGATCGCGCACCCAGGCATCGCTGCCGAG
>MWDT01000139.1 GCA_002070825.1 Verrucomicrobia bacterium ADurb.Bin122 | reverse complement strand
TCGCCGCGGCGCGGCGACTCGTGGTTGAAAAGGATGCCGTTGCTCGCGTGCAGATTATAGCTCTCACGGTAGTTCACCGTCAGCCAGTACGCGTACATCTTGGCGCAGCCGTACGGCGAACGCGGCCAGAACGGCGTCTTCTCCGTCTGCGGCACCTCCTGCACCTTGCCAAACATCTCCGAAGACGACGCCTGATAGTAGCGGCACTTTTCCACGAGCCCGGCCTCGCGAATGGCCTCCAGGATGCGTTGCGCGCCCAAGCCCACAACGTCGCCGGTGTACTCCGGCACGTCAAACGACACGCGCACGTGCGACTGCGCACCGAGGTTGTAGATCTCGTCCGGCTGGAGGTTGTAGAGCAGCTTCACCATCTGCACCGAGTCGGCGAGGTCGCCGTAGTGGAGAAACAGCTTCACGCCATTGACGTGCGGGTCCTGGTAAAGGTGGTCGATGCGACTGGTGTTGAACGTCGAGGCGCGGCGCACGACGCCGTGGACCTCATACCCCTTCGCAAGGAGCAGCTCTGCCAGATATGAACCATCCTGTCCTGTGATGCCGGTGATGAGGGCGCGTTTCATAAAGCAGGGAAGTTACTTGCCCGCTTTTTACCCAAGCAAGGGCAGAATCGTTTTCCGGCCCGTTCTTTTTCTTGCCCGGAGCTTTTCGGCCGGGTCAGTGTCCGCCCCTTCGCAGGCACCCGACGCGCATGGTCTTCAGTTCGCTGATCTTCCTCTATGTTTTTCTGCCGGTCTTTCTGACCAGCTACTATCTCGCGCCCATCCGCTGGAGAAACCACGTCGCCCTGATCGGCAGCCTGCTTTTCTACGCGTGGGGAGAACCTGTCTTTGCCGGCGTGCTAATCCTCTCCAGCCTGTGCGACTACGGTCTGAGCCACTGCCTCGCAAATCCTGGCAAAGGGCCGGCCTACCGGCGTGGAGTGCTCACGGTCGGCCTGATCCTCAATCTCGGCCTGCTCGGCTATTTCAAGTACGCCAATTTCTTCGTCGGCCAGACCAACGGCCTGCTGGCGTGGCTCGGCCAGGGCAGCCTCGTGTGGACGCAAATCGCGCTGCCCATCGGCATCTCGTTCTTCACGTTTCAGAAAATCAGCTACCTGGTGGACGTCTATCGCGGCACCGCCAAACCCGCGCGCAGTTTCACGGATTTTCTGCTCTTCGTAGCGTTGTTTCCCCAACTCATTGCGGGCCCGATCATCCGCTACCACGACGTCGCCGAGCAGATCCGGGAGCGCGCGCACACCGCCGACAAATTTCTCTCCGGCCTCTGGCGCTTCACCCTCGGCCTCGGGAAAAAAGTCCTCATCGCCAACCAGCTCGGCGCCGTTGCCGACCTGCTGTTCAAACAGGAGATCGCCACGCTGCCGATGCCCTATGCATGGACCGCGATCCTCTGCTACACCTTCCAAATCTACTTCGACTTCGCCGGCTACTCCGACATGGCGATCGGCCTGGGCCGCATGATGGGCTTCGAATTCGCGGAAAACTTCAACCACCCCTACACGGCCCGCAGCGTCACCGATTTCTGGCGTCGCTGGCACTGTTCGCTGTCCACCTTCATGCGCGACTACCTCTATATCCCGCTCGGCGGAAACAGAGGCAGGGCGTGGCGGACCGGCCTGAATCTCTGGCTCGTGTTTCTCGCCTCGGGCTTCTGGCACGGTGCCAGTTGGAACTTCGTCGCCTGGGGCGCCTATCACGGCACGTTTCTCTCGCTGGAAAAAGGCTTCCGCCACGGCCGCCTTGCGCACATCCCTGCTGTACTCAGTTGGGCGTTCACCTTCCTTGTCATCTGCTGCGGCTGGGTGATCTTCCGCACTGAGACGATCGCCGACGCCGGCCATTTTCTACAACGGATGATCGCGTTCGACAGCTGGTCTGGCGTGACGGATCGTGTCGGCCTTTTCTGGCCCGATGTCATCAGCCACCGCGCAACGGGCATGCTCGTACTAGCCGCAATCGTCAGCTTCATCCCAGATACGGTCTGGACGCGCTGGGGATGGGATCAGGCATGCCCGACGACCCGCTGGCAGTCCGCCGGGCGGATCGCCCTCGGCACGATCTGTCTGCTACTGGCGACGGCCTCACTGGCCAACCAGAGCTACAATCCCTTCATCTATTTCCGATTCTAAGCCGCCCGAGCCATGCCGCGTTACTCGACCAAGACACTCCTCATCGGCATTTTCTTCGCCTGGCTCTGGGGCGCCGGGCTGCTCGTTTTCTGGCGCGGTTCGAACCAGTGGCTCACGCTCGGCGGAGGCTCCGTGCTCTCGGCTCCCACGCCGAAGTTCGACCTCGCCAGCCTCCGATCCGGCGCGACCGCCCGGCAATGCGAGGTTTGGTACAACGAGCGCTTCGGCCTGCGCAATCTCGCCGTGCGCACCGACAATCAGATATACATGACCCCCTTCGGCGAAGCGCCCCAACGCACCGAAGGCACCACCGTCATCGTCGAGCCGGGCACCTGGCTTTTCGAACACCACTACATCGAGCATGCCATCACACCGAGCCCTCGGCCCGAGTCAGAGTTGCGTGCCGCAGCACGCGATATCCGCGCCGCTCAGGAAAAACTCCGAAAGCTCGGCATCCCGCTGCTCCTCGTCGTCGCCCCCAGTAAGGCGGAGGTGTACCCGGAACACATCTCGCCCATCCGCCTCGGCGGGCGCACACCCGCGGGCGTCCTCACCAGTTTCGAACGCCTCCGTCCCTTCCTTCAGGAAGAAGGCGTGCGCTACTACGACGGACCATCACGCTTCGCCGAATGGAAAGTCGCGGGGCGGCCACACCTCTTTGCCCCAACCGGCACGCATTGGAGCTACGACTCCACGCAAGAGGTCTGGCACGATCTGCGCGCGTTGCTCAACCCAGACCTGCGCCACCCCATCCCCGAATGGCCGCTGCGCTCGCGCGACCTCGCGCATCCGCAGCGCAACGACCGCGACCTGCTCGCCCTCCTCCATCTCCTCAACGAACTCCGCCCGGTTCCCCCAGTCCCGTTTCCGGACATCGCGCCTCAAACCTCCGTGCCGGCCGACCAGCTCCCCCGCATCCTCTGGATTCACGATAGCTTCGGCTATCCGCTCATCAAACAACTCTACGATGGCAACGCCGCCCAACCCTCCGTCGGCCTCTACTATTTCACCTCCGCCTACCGCCTCCCGGACCGCACGCCAATCAACCTCGACATCTCCAAAATCCGCTGGGCCGAGTTCGTGAAAGAGTACGACGCCATCGTCGTCGTCTGGACGGAAATCGCCGCCGACACCGACTCCTGGGGCTTCTTCAAACTCCTCAACGGACAACTCTGACAGCGCGACGCCCGCCGATCCCGGCTTGAGTCCGCCGCCCCGCCGCCTCCACCCTGCCCCCGTGCTGCTCGACCTCTCCCACACAAGCCACACCCAGGCGCGCACCGGCATCCAACGCGTCACCCGCGCCCTGCTGGCCGATCTCGCCGCACGAGGCCTCGCTCGCCCCATCACGTGGGACCCCTATGCCCGCCGCTGGCGCGCGCTCGACCACTGGGAACAGCACGCGCTCACGCGCACGGCCGGCGGACGCAAACGCGGCGCCTACTGGCCCTGGCACGCACGCCTCCGCGGCTGGCTCCGCCGCGCCACCGCGCCACATGAAAAAGCCCTCGTCGCCGGCTCCGCTCCGGGCCTCATCGTCGGCGAACTGTTTTCCGCAACCGTCGGCCAGGCCCTCCCCGCGCTCCTCGCACAAGTCGCCGGTCCTCGCATCGCCCTCTTTCACGACGCCATCGCGCTGAAGTTTCCCGAGCTCTCCGCGCCCAAGACCGCCGCGCGCTTCCCCTCCTATCTTCAAGAGCTCACCCGCTTCGACGGTATCGCCGCCGTGTCCGAAGACTCGCGTGACACCCTCGTCGATTACTGGCGCTGGCTCGGACTCACCGACGTGCCCCCGGTCGTCGCGATCCCGCTCGGGATCGACCTGCCTGCACACGCAGACCACGCCGCCGCCCACACCGCCAACGCGCCCACGATCCTGTGCGTCGGCACGCTCGAAGGCCGCAAAAACCACCTCAGCCTGCTCGACGCCTGCGAACGCCTCTGGCGCGATGGCCGCCAATTCCAACTGCGCCTCATCGGCCTCGCCCAATCCGAGACCGGGCAAAAAGTCGTCGAGCGCATCCACGCCCTGCAAGCCGCCGGCCACCCGCTTCGCTACGACGGCCCGGTTGACGAGCCCACGCTCACGCAAGCCTACCGCGACTGCCACTTCACGATCTACCCGTCGCTCATGGAAGGCTTCGGCCTGCCCGTGCTCGAAAGCCTCGCCCACGGCAAACCCTGCATCTGCTCCAATCGCGGCGCCCTCGGCGAATCCGCCGCCGGCGGCGGCTGCCTCGCGTTGCCCCAAGTCGACGCCCCGCATCTCGCCGGAGCCATCGACACCTTGCTCTGCCAGCCTGCGCGCCACGCCACCCTCGTCGCCGAAGCACGCCGCCGGACCTATAAAACCTGGACCGCCTACACCGACGAACTCCTCGCGTGGATGGGCACACTCCCCGCACGTAAAAACGGGTAACCGGCAGCCATTGCCCAGTCCCGCGCGACGACGACCGCCGACCATCGGCCCGCGCAAGCGGCGAATCCCGCGCGCGGCGTCAGGCAAGAGCTTTTGCCGATTCGTGATCGTTCGTGCCCATTCGTGGATCAAGCTCCACACCATTGAGCCACCGCGCGGGCGCAAAAAAGCGGAGGGCGCACGCTGGCTCCCTCCGCTTGGGTAATTAGGAAAATCTGGCGTCACCAATCGCGGCGACGGTCACGGTCATCATGGCCGTCATCACGATCACGGTCGTGTCTATCGCGGTCGTCGCGGCGGTGGTCACGGTCGACGTGGTGGTTCGGACGGTCGCGATGGCCGTCGTGATCCCAGCGGCGATCCGGGCCAAAATGCCTGCGGTGGAAATCGTCGCGGATCACCACGACCGGACGCGGCGGCGTGTACACGATCACGCGCGGCGGCGGCGGGGGCGGCGGCGGGCAATGCCGGTAAACGTGCGGGTTGGTCGCCACCACGACGACGGGAGCCGCCGGCACCACGGTGACGACTTCGGTCGTCACACAGGGGCGTTGCGTGTAGATCACGCGTTGCTCGACGACCGCCGGACGGGATTCGATCACCTGCACTCGCGACGGAGTATCGTACACGGTGCGCTCGCGCGAGTTGCTCACGAGGGTGCCGACACCATAGCCCACGGCAGCGCCGATGATCGCGCCTTCCGCCGTGTGGTGGCGGTTGTTGTGACCGATCGCGGCGCCCGCGATGCCACCGAGGACGGCACCCGTCGTCGCCTCGTCGGAGGCATTACCACGGGCGACCTGACCGACCACGAGACCGGCACCGGCGCCGAGCGCCGCGCCTTCGAGCGTGCGTCCGCTTTGATGTCCGATGATAGCACCGGCGACGGCTCCGAGCAGGGAGTCTCCCAGTGCTTCGTTTTCGAAAGCTTGGAGGTTTACCGATGGCACCAACAAAGCGGCCGCCAGCGGAAGGGATAGCCAACTCGTTTTCATAGGGATGGGATTCTAGACAACAAGACGTTCACCAAGCTCCATCGGATACACAGCAAATGCCAAGCAACTGCAAACCAAGCCCCTGCCTTTGCTTTTTTACCGCAACCCGGTCACCGCATCCGCCAGGTTAACCACGCCGCCAGGCCCGTCATCCCAAGATTTGGCAGCCACGCCGCCATCATCGGGGTGAGGATACCTTTTACGGCAAACGAACCGCCCAGATTGGCCAACGCGTAATAGATCAAAAACAGACCCAACGACTTCGAGACGCCGACCGCTGGATTTACCCGCACGCCCGACACCGCAAACGGCACCGCCAACCCGATCACGATCAGCGGCGCGAGCGCGGAGGCGAGCAAGCTGTGGTAACGCACTTCGTAAGCCGCGAGTTTCGGGCTCTCGATGCGGCCCAGATAATCCACCAACCGCTCCAGCTCGAACAGCGAGAGGTGCGTCGGCTTGCGATCGATCAACAGCATGAGCTGAGGGTCCTCGTCGAAACGCTCCATACGGCGCTCGGCAAAGGGCGTCGGCCGGGTGACCTCGCCAGTCTTGATGTCGAACGCCAACTCGTAGCCCTCGCGAAAAATCCAGCCCCGTCCGTCGGGTGCACGCCAAGCCTGCGCGGCGACGATGCGCGTCTGCTCGCGCCGAGCCCCATCGACATCGACGAGCGAAGAAACCATGACGCCGTAGCCACGTTGAGTGAACCGGCTGAAGCGGTTGAAAAACCACATGC
>MWDT01000138.1 GCA_002070825.1 Verrucomicrobia bacterium ADurb.Bin122 | reverse complement strand
GTACCACACGGATTTCGGCATGCTCTTCGCCGGCCTCGTGCTGGTCACGCTCCCGATCCTGATCGTGTACGTGCTACTCCAGCAGCACATCGTCCGCGGCGTCACCGCCGGGGCGCTCAAAGGCTGACGCGCGTCTTTGCGCCTCGCGTGAGGTGCGGGCAACTCAGCTGGAGGGCTCGACCAGCCGGGCGATGCGGTAGTCGATGGCAAAAGCTTCCGGTGCCTCGATCTCGATTTTGCGGAAATCGGGATGGGCTGGGTTGAGGAGGTAGTTGATCTCTTCGGGAATGAGGGCGCTCGGGATAGCGAGCACCGCCGAGCGTGAGCTCGAAACCCAGTGGTCACCGATGGCCGCCGTGGAGAGTGGAGCCGGGGCCTCCCGCCAGTCTGGCGGCAGGTTTGCCGGATCGACCTGCTCGACCAACGCGCTGTCAAAGCGCAGGCGAAACCGCACCAACTCCATTCGCGCCGGCACCGGTTTGGGGAGGTGGACGTACTTTTCGAGCGCGGCCATCGCGAGGCTCGCGCTCACGTACACGACCGGCACGTTGGCCGAGTTCCAACGACCTCCGGCCGCAGCCGCTCCGGCGCCCGAAAACGAAGCATCGCGCCATTTCCGCTTGTCGATGCGCCACGCGACGAGGTCAGGCATACACTCCGAGGTCGATTCGCGTCAGCAGTTTCTCGACTTCGCCGTACCCCATCGAGGTCTGCGCAAAATCGACCGGAACGGCATTTCCCAATCCGGGCTGGGGGGTGTTGAGCCATTGGCGCGTAGCAGCCTCGTCGGCATCGAACACGCCGAGGGCTTTCTCGCTCAGCATGCCGTAGCGCAGGAGCGCGTCGGATTCCTGAGAGGAGAGGCGGCTCTTGGGCGCCTGCATCCGGCGGTGGTAGGTTGCGCGGCTGATTCCGATCCGCTGAGCCAGACCTTCGGGATTCAGCCCGACCCGCCGGGCGATCTCGCCGACGAGTGCCACCGGTAGCCCGCCGAGCGCCGCTTCGTGGGCGGCGGTGGGCGACTTCGGCGCTTCAAAACTCACCGCATAGCCGCCCACCTTTTTGCGCACCGTCACCTTGGCGGCGGCAGACTTCGCCGGTTGTTTGGCAGAGGCGGTATGGCTCATTTGCAACAAACGTCCTCCCAAATGAGACAATGTCAAGTTTCGTGGGGCAGGGCCGCCCCTTCGCTTCGGAAAACCTCGCGATGGCGGCGCAGTACCACACGGATTTTTGCATGCTCTTCGCCAGCCTCGCTTCGGTGCTTGCCGGTCTCGTATGTCGCCCGCAGTCTGTGATCTCCAGTGCCATGCTTCGCCATGGGAAGCCACGCGAAGGCAACCATCCCCATTCAATTAACCACGGATGACATGTAATGTTTTTGAGCAAGATGGGCCACTTCAGGCGGGTGACGTGGTGCTGTGGTTTGCCGGACCGACGCAAACCAGCGTTGCGCTTGGCACTTGGTTACAGACAATCGTGCAGGACGCGCGTCACGCGAAGGATACTGTCCCGATTATTGTGATAGGGTTGGAACGAGCGATAATGGGAGAATCCAGTGCCGCCCAGATCGTCGAGGACATGCGCAAGGCGGTTGGCGATCGGGTTCCGTCGCCGCGCCTGATTGAACTTGGTACAGAGGAGGCGGAGCACTGTCTTGCCGTTTGTCCTTTCGCGGAGCCGGACGCCATTGTGGCGATCCTCGATGTTGAGCGCCTACGCTTTGCGGGCATAGAGCCTAGTGGACCGATAATCGAATCCGTAGATGGCTCATTGATTCGAGTTTCCGAGAAGGATAGTTTAAGGCTGCCACATGTGACAAAGCTTTGTGCCGAGATTTGTGTCTCAGCTCTAGGGGCAGGGCAAAAATGGCTTATTGTAAGCCGTGGCTATGGTTTCGGAGGGGAAATACCCTGTACACTTACTGACAAACAGAATCTTCAAATATGTCAGCTGACAGAGGAGCCGCACAGTCCGACGCACGCGAAAGAATTTCGCGAGATGCTCGCCCTTCTCCCCTCTACCGGTGCAGATGTTGCGCTGCGCTGGGTCGCCGAACGGCTTCCGGCTGGTAAACTCGCAGCGATTGCGCAGGCGAACGTCCTTTCGTTGACCGAGCAGCCAGTGCAGGCCTATAGCGCGATCAAGGTGGTTGCGCATGAGATTTTGCGTGAAGGGCGCCCAGAAGAGATCATCCAGCTCGCTCAGATGGCGCTTTCAGCCGGGTTGGCGAAAGACGCGCTTAAGTGGGTCCGCCATCTACCAAAGGTAGGCACACTCGAATTTGAAAACCTTCGTGCCACACGGCTCCTCTGTTACAAACTTGGGGCAGACGATCTCAGGCAAGACTGTGTAGCAGAATTCCGGCGGAGGTTTCCCTCTCACCCGTTAACTCAGCTCGACCATTTCAACGAGTTGCTCAACGTTGAGAACTACGCGGCGGCGGCGAAGCAGGCAGACGAGACGGGCCATCCCTTTCGGCGAGAAGTTGCATTGTTTTTGGCCAACCCCACCGAGCCGCCGAATAATTTGCTTAAAGCCGCAGCTTTGGCGGGTGAAATGGCGGACGCATACTGGACGGTGGCAAAATCCGCCAAGAAACGGAAAGACTACTCAGTTTGCCGCAAGTACCTTCGCCTGCTTACCGATGATGAGAGAAATAGCGGGGATGCGGTAGCTATGCGGGCCGAAATTCTCGGAGCCCAAATACCCGATATCGATCAGGGTACACTACAGGATGAACTCCTCGCTCTGCTGAGTTAGTGCGCGAAGCACCCGACCGAACTTGTCGCGCGCTTTGCGCTTGAGACACTATACGATGCGATCAGCACGGAAAAAAGCTGCGTAGCACACACGTTGTTTGGGCTGGTCCACGAATTGGAGCGGTTGGCGAAGTGTTTCGATCTTAAAGCTATCCCCATCTATTCAGCAATCGAGCAAGCAGGGCCGATCACAGAGAGCAATGCACTTGAAACATTGTTTACGGAACTATTTGGCGTTCCGAATGTGGCGGGAGTGGCAATCGGCACCGCTCGACTTACACCCCAGCAAGCTCGGTTGATTTCGCCGGGGCTTTGGTCAGAAATGGGACATGTGCTCTCTGCGCTGACCGATGCCAGAGACACGGCAACCATAGTGCGGCTTCTGCACGTAATCATGGCAGTAGCGCGTGAAACCCACGATGCGGCGTCAGATATCGTCGCGGCCCGCCAAGTGGCCTCGCTGCTTGCGACTTCGAATACTCCGCAACAGGCGCTCGATATGGCCGAGAGCCTCTTAACCCTGCTTCCCGCCAACCACCGCGAGCATAAGGGATGGCGGCTGAGCATGGCGTGGCTGATCTACGCCGATGTCTCTTTGCGGATGCATAACGTCCATGCCGGGCTTCGCTTTCTTTGTTTCGCGTGTTTGTGCTTGGACGAAACACCACAGCATGCGCGACTATTTCTAGAGCTATTCCGCACCGCAGCGCGAGCGGCACGCGAGGCAAAGGAACTGTCTACTGCACAGCAGCTCCTCAAACTTGAAGGAAGTCTGCTGGAGATGTTCCCTACTCTGAAGCGTCGGTCTCATGAACTGGAGCAGATGACCTTAAGCATCAGACTCACAAAGTGGACCTCATCGGACGGGCCAGAGGACGCGTTGAAGATCGCACGGGAAGCGCTGAATTTACTGGAACAGAATGAGCCCGACGAGGAGGTTGCGCCGTTGTTATCCGTTGCAGCCCAAGCAGCGAAATTACACGCAGGTGTAGCTGGCATGGTGCCGGATGAGATCCAAGACAGAATCGATCATTATGTTGACCGGCTTCCAGAGCCATCACGTGCGACGATTCTGGCCGTGATGGGGCGGCATATGAGCGCAGATTTTCTGCGGTCACTGGCGACGCGAACGATTCGGGCCTCCGCCGATTGGAGTGTTAGCCTGACACCCGCACTTGTGGCAGCGCGAAACGCTCTAGACCAAGCCTGTGTGGACGAAGATGCCGAGTTGTTCTGGACCGCTTGTCTCATCATCTGCCAGCCGGGGTTGGGCGTTCGTGTGAGTGAACGCGATAACTCGGATGCCCATGCCGATCCAGTTGCGGCGGCTAAATGGCTGGGAAAACAAATCAATGCAGGCACGGCCAACCCGCTGGACGCGGTTTTGGTGCAGCGTGCGATGTCCAACGCATCATCGGACGGAGTTGGTGAGCTGCTGTTCGAAATCTCGATGGCGGATTTTCTCAAGTTCATTGAGCCGCAGGAGACGGTTGTGCTGCTCGCACGCGGCAACGCGAATAGCGCCTACCGCCTCGAACTCCGCCAGAATGGCGCAGGGATCCCCATCAAGATTCCAGTAGAGGAGTGGGACTCGAAACGATTCAATAGTTGGTCGCTGGTATATCCTGCCAAGTATGGCCAAGACCTCGAAGTCTATTTTGGCACGCCGTGCAAACCGCCAGTGGCAGAGGTTCTGCCAACGCTTGCGGGCCTCCTGCCAGCCGGCCGCCTTTCTGGGGCAGTCGCGACTGTGGTCGTAGAGGGCCGGTTGTTCAATTTCGCTCACCGGTTGGCTAGCGACTTAGCTGGGAGTCCTACCTCGGTCGCTGTTTGCCCTTCGGCGCGGTGGTTGGGGTGTATCCGGCAACAAGCCATCCCCCGCGACATGGTGCCGGTGGCCTGGCTTGGCTCTCCAGCCACAGCAGATCCGGCCATCAAAAAATTGCGGGAGATTCTCCAGCCGCTCCTAAAGCGACTTAACGTTAAGCTATCAGATGCAGTAACGATGCCCGATCTCCGACAACAGCAGTTCGTCATCTTGGGTTCGCATGGAGGCGCACGGGATGCTGATGGCTTTACCCGCTTGACCGATTGCCAAGAGAGCTACGAACCGGAGCAAGTCGCTGTTGCATTAAGTGGGACGGCTTGCGTTGTGCTCTTTGTCTGTCACGGGGGGCGCGGTGATGAAGGCCTATTTTCTCACGAGACGAGTGGTTTGACCAGTAGCCTATTGCGGCACGGCGTCAGAACGGTTGTGGCGTCCCTCTGGCCATTGGATATCAGTTTGGCTGCGGCATGGCTGGAGGAATTTTGGATGACAAATTCAACCGATACGATTGTTGAGCGCGTGGACCGTGCGCAGCAGGCTATGGCGAAGCGGCCAGATTCAATAGCAGTTACCGGCGAGCATCCCTTGGTGAGATGCACGTTCACCGTTTTTGGCGATGGTTGCCTCCGCGTAAATATCCCTAGTGGGCGTGACTGACCTACTGCTGGTACTGGTGGCTATTCAGCTTGTTGGTTTTCTCGGAAACTGAACGGGGAAACAGTTCAGGCCAGCGAGTTATAGCCCATTCAGGGTATAACTTGGTATACATCGAGCATCTCATAGCTTACCTGCGGCTTGCACATCCGCTAAGCGGAGAATCGTCCGGCACGCCGAGCCCCGCCTCACCCGTGTTTCGAGAGGTAGCGGTCGGCGAGGAGGCAGGTATCGAAGGTGTATTGCGGGCCCATGGCTTGGGCTTGGACGGTGTCGTGGTGCGAGCCGATCCAGGCGACGAGCAGCATGCGGCGGAGCATGATGAAGGTCTCGATCATGTCCGTGTCCTCCTTCGAGAGCGCGCGGACCTTGGAGTAGCCTTTCAGCCAGGCGTCGGTGTACGCGGGCACGTCGGGATGCGTCTCGATGAAACTGAGCGCGGCGGCGAGGTCGTAGACGAACCAGGAGAAGCCGGCGTCGTCGAAATCGATCACGCAGATCTTGTCGCCATGCACGAGGAGGTTGGCCGCGCGGAGGTCGGCATGCACGAGGCCGAAGCGCCGCGGGCCGGTGCCGTACGCGCCCACGCGTCGCCGCAGCACGGAGACGAGTCGTTCGAACTCTTTGGCGAGGACGGGCGTCATGCCGAGGCCCTTGCGCCAGTCGCCCCAGAGCGGGGCTTTCTCGCCGAGCATGGCGTCGAAATCCCAGCGGTGGCGCGTGATCTTGCGCGGCGGTTTCCAGCCGAGCACGTGTTTGTGGAGCTGCGCGGTGGTCTCGCCGAGCAGCTCGAAGGCCGCCGTGCGGTTGGTCTCGTCGGGCTCGGTGCCCTCGACGAAGGTGAAGAGCACGCAGTTGCGCGGCTCGGGCACGGCGGGGTGCCAGACAAGTTGGATGAACTCGCCGTCGAGCGACGGGATCGGCTCGGCGGTGACGATGGGTGTGTCGCGGCGGATGGCCTCCACCCAGGCGAGCTCGGAGGCGATGTTGGCGCGTGGGTGGTAGCCGGGCCGGTTGATGCGCAACACGCGCCGCGGCCCACCCGGAGGACGCACGAGGTACGTGGCGTTT
>MWDT01000137.1 GCA_002070825.1 Verrucomicrobia bacterium ADurb.Bin122 | reverse complement strand
GTGCCACCCGTGATCGCGGTCGGCGCCGATGCGGCCGGCGCGGGGTCGAGCGGCGACTGGGCCGAGCTGGCTTCGTCGGCGTGCAGCCAGCCGGCGCCGAGCAAGAGCGCCGCGCCAAGCAAACCTTTGCAATATGTCATCTTCATAAAGGGAAAGAGGGCTCCTCTGAAATGCGGCAATCCCGCCATGTCAACGGTGTGACCGGCACGATACCGTTCCCGCTTGCGCGCGGCCAGAGCCGGGGCACCATCATTGGCTTTGCATGCATGCACTACTTGGCATTGTTGACGCACTTCCTCCGCTCCCCTGGTGGGCCTGGGCCGGTTTCTTCACGTTCATCGCCGCCATGCTGGCGCTCGATCTCGGCGTGTTCCAACGCGACTCCCATGAGGTGAAGATGAAAGAGGCGCTGGGCTGGTGTGCCGTCTGGGCCTCCCTGGCGCTGGCCTTCAACGTCCTCATCTATTTCTGGCGCGGCCCCGAGCTCGGCCAGCAGTTCCTCGCCTCGTACCTCGTCGAGCTCTGCCTGAGCGTGGACAACGTATTCGTGTTCATCATGGTCTTCGCCTTCTTCAAGGTGCCGGCCAAGTGGCAGCACCGCGTGCTTTTCTGGGGCATCCTCGGTGCGGTGATCATGCGCGCCATCTTCATCCTCGTCGGCGTGAGCGTGCTGGCCCGCTTCCACTGGCTGATCTACATCTTCGGCGCCTTCCTCGTGTACACCGGCATCAAGATGGCCATCCCCAGCAAGGAGGAGGCAGAGGTCGATCCCGAGCACAACGTCGCCGTGCGCCTCTTCCGCCGCTGGTTCCCAGTCGCCACCAGCGACGATGAACGCGGGCACTTCTTCGTGCGCGACCAGAATCGCTGGGCCGCCACTCCGCTCTTCGTCGTCCTCATCGTAATCGAAACGACCGACGTCATGTTCGCCCTCGATTCGCTGCCGGCCGTGCTCGCCATCACACGCGACGGCTTCGTCGCCCTCACGTCCAACATCTTCGCGATCCTCGGCCTGCGCTCGCTGTATTTCGCCCTCAGCGGCATCATGAAGCTCTTCCGCTTCCTCAAGATCGGACTCGCCGTGATCCTGAGCTTCATCGGCGTGAAGATGCTCATCTCCGCCTACGTACACATCTCGACCGGCGTCTCGCTCGGCGTCATCGGCGGCGTCATCGCCGTCTCGGTGCTCGCCAGCCTCCTCATCCCGGCGCCGGAAGTGGAGAAGAAATAACGCACACGCGCGCCACGCCATTTCTCCCCAAGACCGGCCCCGCCAACGGGCCGGTCTTTTTTGTACCCCACGCCGGACGCACTTCTGCCAGCGAAAACTTGGGGATTGACTATTTCGCACTTCTGCGGACTAGTTGCCGGCAGCATGTCCACCACCACCATCACCTGCCGCAAACGGCGCGCTGCCATTTTCAAGGCTCTCGGCCACCCAGCCCGGCTGCGCATCGTCGAGGAGCTGCGCAGCGGCGAACGCTGTGTATGCGAGCTGGTCGATGTCTCAGAAGCAGGGTGGTCCACCGTCTCCCGACATCTGTCCGTCCTGAAATCTGCCGGTGTCGTCGAGGACGAGAAACGCGGCCTGCAGGTCTTCTACCGACTGGCGCTGCCCTGCGTGGGGACCTTCCTCGACTGCCTCGCCGGCGATACCAACCCCACTTCCGTGAAAAAGGCCACCACGCCCTGCGCCTGCAGCTGATCTTTTGCCCTATATTTCTCAAAAACGCCAAACAGCGGACCAGCTATGGATAAGAAAAAAGAGCTCACCACCCTCGCTTGGATGGCCGCGGTCTTCGCCGCCGTCTATTTCATGCCATTGGGCACGCCACGTTTCGACGGGGCGGTGGCCGAGGCGCTGGCACTCGCCAAATGGTACGCGCAGGAACACGTGATCCTGTGCCTGCTCCCGGCGTTCTGGATCGCGGGAGCCATTGGCGCCTTCGTCTCCCAACAGTCGGTGATGAAATACTTCGGGCCCAACGCACCGAAAATCGCCAGCTACGGCGTGGCGTCGGTCTCGGGCACGATTCTCGCCGTGTGCTCCTGCACGGTGCTGCCACTCTTCTCCGGCATCTACCGCATGGGCGCCGGGCTCGGGCCGGCGACGGCGTTCCTCTACTCCGGCCCGGCGATCAATGCCCTCGCGATCATCCTCACGGCGAAGATCCTCGGGATGCAGATCGGCATCGCACGCGCGATCGGCGCGGTCGTGTTCTCAATCCTTATCGGCGCGCTGATGCACTGGCTGTTCCGCCACGAGGAGAAGGCCAAGGCGATCAAGATGGCGGCGCTGCCCGAGCCGCAGGCCACGCGTCCATTGTGGAAGACCGCCGTGTTCTTTGGCCTGATGGTCGCAATCCTCGTGTTCGCCAACTGGGGGCACACCGACGCGACGACCGGATTCTTCGCCGCCGTTTATGCCGTGAAATGGTGGCTGACCTCCGCTTTCGCTGCAGCGTTCGGCGTCGTGCTCTGGCGCTGGTTTAAGCTCTCGACGGTACGCCTCGCTCTCACCGCGCTTGCGACCGCTGCCGCCGCGCTGCTCATGCCGGCGCACCCGACGCTCGCGGTCCTCGTGGCCGTCGCCGGGCTGGCGTGGTGCACGGCCGGCCAGGAAGGCGAGGCCGGCGAATGGTTCACGCAGTCCTGGGACAACGCCAAACAGATCTTCCCGCTCCTCATCGGCGGCGTGCTCGTGGCCGGTCTGCTGCTCGGTCGCCCCGGCCATGAAGGCCTCGTCCCCAACGAGTGGATCGCGCAAGCCGTGGGAGGAAATTCCTTCGGCGCGAACCTCTTTTCCGCAGTCGCCGGCGCCCTCATGTACTTCGCCACGCTGACGGAGGTCCCGATTCTCCAAGGCCTCATGGGCAGCGGCATGGGCGAAGGCCCCGCGCTCGCGCTGCTGCTCGCCGGCCCGGCGCTCAGCTTGCCGAGCATGATCGTGATCAACTCCGTCATGGGGCCCAAAAAAACCGCCACGTACGTCGGCCTGGTCGTCGTGCTCTCAACCCTCGTGGGCTGGGCCTACGGAGCCTGCGTCTGACACTCCTCCACCAATCCACCCTTACATTCCATGAAGAAAATCCAAATCCTAGGCACTGGTTGCAAAAAATGCACGACCCTCGCTGAAACCGCCGATGCGGCGGCCAAGGCGCTCGGGCTCGAATACACCCTCGAAAAGGTCACCAATCTCAACGAGATCGCCTCCTTCGGCGTGATGTTCACCCCGGCTCTCGTCGTCGACGGCGTGGTGAAGGTCGCCGGCAAGGTACCCGGCCTGGAGGACGTCAAGAAGCTGCTCGCCTGAGCCCCCCCGATCATGAACACACGCAGCATCGGTTTCATCGGCGGCGGGCGCATCGCCCGCATCTTTCTCTCCGGCTGGACCCACGCACAGAAACTTCCGGCGCGAATCGTCGTCGCTGACCCGAGCGCCGAAGCACTCGCGAAGCTCAAGGAGCAGTATCCTGCAGTCGAAACAACCTCCGACCTCGCCGCCGCGGCGGCGCAGGACGTCGTCTTCCTCGCCACGCATCCGCCGGCACTGGCAGAGGCCGCCGGTCGCGCCGCCGCAGCGCTCAAGCCGCGCGCCATCCTCGTCTCGCTCGCACCGAAATTCCCCATGGCGAAGCTCTCGGAGTTGCTCGGCGGCTTCGCGCGCATCGCGCGTTCGAACCCCAACGCGCCGTCCATCATCGGCGCCGGAATGAATCCGCTCGTCTTCAGCGCCGCGCTCGACGCCGCCGACCGCGAGACGGTGCGCGCGCTCTTCGCGCCGCTCGGCGAAAGTCCCGAGGTGGCCGAGGCGAAGATCGAGGCCTACGCAGTGTTTACTGCGATGGGCCCGACCTACCTCTGGTTCCAGATGCAGGCGCTGCGCGAACTCGCTGTCTCTTTCGGGCTGACTGATGCCGAGGCCGACGCCGGCCTCAAACGCATGGTCTGCGGTGCATCGCGCACGCTTGTCGACTCCGGCCTCACTCCGGCCGAGGTCATGGATCTCGTGCCCGTGAAGCCGCTGGGCGAGATGGAGCCTCAGGTGCTGGAGTTCTACCGCACCCGACTTCCCGCGCTCTTCCAGAAGATCAAACCCTGACCAACCATGAGCGACCAAACTCCCAAATGCTCCTGTAGCTGCAACGAAGCGTCCGGCCCGGCCGCGCTCGTGTATCCGTGCTCCGGGGCGGCCGATGTCGGCGAGATCTCCGACCGCGCCAGCCGCCTGCTCAACACCGAGGACAAGGTCTGGATGTCGTGCCTCGCCGGCATCGGCGGACGCGTGAGCGGCCTGATGGCCAGCGCCGCCGCCGCACCGGCGCTGATCGCCATCGACGGCTGTCCGCAGGATTGCGCGAAAAAGACCCTCGAACTAGCCGGCTTCACCGGAGTCCATCACGTGCGCGTGACCGATCTCGGCTTCAAGAAGGGCCAGTCGCCTGCGACTCCCGAAGCCGCTCGCAAGGTCGCGGATGCCGCCCTCGCACTGCTGTGACTCTCCCAAAACTCCAACTCACCTCATCATGAAACTCACCTCTCTTCGTCCCCTCTTTCTCGTTCTGGTTTCCTTCTTCGTGCTCACGGCCGCCCAGCTCGGTGCCGCCGATGCGCAACCCACCCAGCCGCGGCTCGTCGATCTCGGCGCAGGAAAATGCATCCCGTGCAAACAGATGAAGCCCATCCTCGACGACCTCACCCGCAACTACGCCGACCAGTTCACGGTCGTCTTCATCGACGTGTGGGAAAATCGCGCCGAAGGGGCGAAGTACGGCATCCGCATGATCCCGACCCAGATTTTCTTCAGCGCCGACGGCAAGGAGCTCGCGCGCCACGAAGGCTTCATGGCGAAGAAGGACATCCTCGCAAAATGGAAGGAGCTCGGCGTCGAGGTGAAGGAATCCGTAACCCCGACCGCCAACTGAGCCGATGGATGCACTCTTCACCTGGTTGAGCGACGCCATGGCCGGCGCGCCGTGGCTGGCAGTGGTCGCCGCCGCCGGCTGGGGCGTGGCGAGTCTCGTGCTCAGCCCCTGCCATCTCGCGAGCATCCCGCTCATCGTCGGCTTCATCGCCGAGCGGAAGGATACCACCCCGCGCCAGGCGCTCGGCTACGCGCTGCTGTTTGCGCTGGGTATCCTGCTCTCGATCGCTGCAGTCGGCGGGGCGACCGCGGCTGCGGGCCGTATGCTCGG
The DNA here is from genome assembly GCA_002070825.1 of Verrucomicrobia bacterium ADurb.Bin122. Classification (GTDB taxonomy): domain Bacteria; phylum Verrucomicrobiota; class Verrucomicrobiia; order Opitutales; family Opitutaceae; genus MWDT01. The sequence goes on along the minus strand of MWDT01000137.1, from coordinate 1,164 downwards.
CGACGTGGGCCCATGGACCAACTACGCTGTTGCCGCCGTGCTCCTGCTCGTCGGCCTGCACCTGCTTGAGATCCTACCGCTGCCGTGGGAGCGCGGGCTGTCGTTGCCTCGTTTCCAGGGCAAGGCGGCCGCGCTGCTGCTCGGGTTGATCTTCGGCGTCGCGCTCGGGCCGTGCACCTTCGCCTACCTCGCACCGATCCTCGGCGTGATCTTCGGTGTGGCGCGCACGCAGCCCGGTTTCGCGGTGCTGCTGCTGCTCGCCTACGGCGTCGGCCACTGTGCGCTGATCGTCGCCGCCGGTGTATCCGGCGAGAAGGTCCAGCAGGTCCTCGACTGGAACGGCAGTTCCGCCGGTGCGAAGTGGCTGCGCCGCATCTGCGGTCTGCTGGTGCTTGGTGGCGTCGGTTGGCTGATCTGGTCGGCGCGCGGCTGAACCTTTTCCCATGATCAAACTCGTCTTCTGCGCCCGCCGCCGCAGCGAACTCACGCGCGAGCAGTTCAGCGACTACTGGCGGAATCACCACGGGCCGCTCTTCCAGAAGCACGCGCAACGCTACCGCGCGCTGCGCTACGTGCAGAACCACACGCTCCGTGGTCCGGTCAACGACGCCATGCGGGCTTCGCGCGGCTCGGCCGAGCCGTACGACGGTGTCGGCGAGATCTGGTGGCAGTCGGTGGACGACTTCCTTGCCGTGGTGAAGGACCCGGCGAACGTCGACCTGCGCAGGCTCTTCGTCGAGGATGAGGCGCGGTTCGTCGATCTCGCGCGCTCGGCCGTCTTCTTCACCGAGGAGGTCGAGTTCCCGCTGCTGCCCGCCTGAGCTTCCGCAACCTTTCGCTACCCATGAACACCGCGAAGCCCACCGTCCTCATCCTCTGCACCGGCAACTCGTGCCGCTCGCACCTCGCCGAGGGCATCCTGCGCGCCGTCGCCGGCGACATCCTCGATGTCCAGAGCGCCGGCTCCAAGCCGGCCGGCTTCGTTCACCCGCTCGCGATCGCCTGCCTCAAGGAGATCGGCATCGACATCTCCGCTCACCGCTCGAAATCCATGACCGAGTTCATGGACAAGAAAGTGGAGACGGTGATCACCGTCTGCGGCAACGCCGACCAGGCCTGCCCGATCTTCCCCGGCCAGGTGAACCGCCACCACTGGCCCTTCGA
>MWDT01000136.1 GCA_002070825.1 Verrucomicrobia bacterium ADurb.Bin122 | reverse complement strand
GGGCATCGTCAGCGAGGTCGTGGGGCTCGACTATGCGTTTTTCCCCGGGGCCGATTCGATGCTCGTGCTACGGCGGGCATGAGCCAACCGCAGTGTATAGGAATGTCGTGTGGATTAAGGTTTGCTCGTGTTGTCCGACGCGAGGGGGCCTGCCTTTGCGATAGCCAGTCCGACCGCCGCGATGAACATTAACAGTAGGGGGTACGCGGCCGCGAATTGCCCGGTTGCCAGAGTCGGGAACGACGTGATGTGGACCAGCGCGTTGATGAGCAGGCTGGCGGCGCAGGCTCCCCATGAGGCAACCGCGACGATAAAATAGTAGGAGATCCGGCGCTGCCGCCATTGTTGGATTAGCAGCCAGATAGCGCCTGCGTGGGCGGCAATCGTGAGGCTGAAGAGGACCCAGCGGAGCGCTTTGCCGATACGCTGAAGCACCGCGGTTCGCCATTGATCCAATGGCGATGGTGCATCCATCTCTCTCGTCGCAGGGCTGTCGGGCGATGGCGACAGGCGTTCGCGCGTCATGCGATGGAAAAGCTGTAGTGACGCCGTGTCGCCCATGCTTGCTGGCGAGTGGGCATTGAAGCCGCGGAACGATGCGAAGAAATCGGCGAACTCCACGAAGGTCGAGGCGAGTGCCTGGGTTTGCCCATCGCGCCATGGTGGCAGCATGCCGCTGCGCGCAGGGCCGGCAGGGATCTGCCCTTGCATGCACGCGGTGTTCACTTCGGCGGCGATGCGCTTGTAGAAGGCTAGCGCCTCCTTCGCATCATGAGTGTAGCCGGCGGCGGCGACCGCGTCGCGCAGCGCCCACATAAACCAACCGCCCGCAATCTCGCGCTCCTCCACTGAACGGTGGGTGACGCATTGCGAAGCGGCGGCCCAACCACGCCCGATATCGCCTTCTAAAAACGGCCGTAGCTCCGCAAATGCCGGGCTAGCTTCGTAGATCGCCTCGCGGGCTGCACGGGAAACCGGGACGAATGGCAGCCTGGGGCCGATCTCGACGCGCATGAGCGAGCCGTAGGCATCTTTGAATTCGCGGGCGTTGAACTCCACGATGCCGAAGTACCCATAGGTACGGGCATTCATCGTCGAGATGACGAGCAGTGGTGTGGCAAAACAAACCGCTGCCACGCCGAGCGCGCCGCCCATGTGGCGGAGCTGGAGGAGGCCGCCGTGTTGCCACGCGCCCCACAACGCAGCCCCTGCGAGTAGTGCCACGCTGGGCGCGAGCCACACGCTTTCTTCGCGTGTCAGCCAAAACGCCGCACCCGCGAGCCCCAATGCCACGGCCCAGGGTGAAAGTTGCCGCAATGTCCGAGCCCGGCGCGCATAGAGCGCGATGAGTCCGGCGAAGACGACGAGTGCCAGCGGCGTGTAGATATTCTGCCGCAAAACGCGTCCGAGCACGACCATCTCGTAGGTCATGGGATTGCAGAGAAGCAACAGGTATACGCCTGCACGCGCCCAGGCTGCTTGTACCAGCGGGGTCAGAGCCCACACCACGGTGGCGCAGGCTCCCGCGTAGGCGAGTTGCTCCGCCAGTCGGAGCGGCAGTCCGCAGCTTGCGACACCGGCCACCCAGATTGAATAAAACGGGCCTTTGGCGAGCGTCATCGTGTCGTAGCTGCCCAGCCACTCGCCGCGCAGGAGCGCCGCTGCGAGGTTGAGAAACAGCCGGTCGTCTGCCGCGGCCGGTCCGATGGCAAAGAGCGCCTGTCCGCGCGTCAGCCAGATTTTCAGCGCGGTCAGGATTGCCGCGCTCCAGAACCACCAATGTTGTGCGCGCGCGGAGTTCATGAATCCGAGGAGGCCGTATTCGGGCGCGTATCGAGACGCATGACACCGAGGAAGAAACTCATGAGGATCGTCTCGCATCCCATGGTGAGGAGCAGGCTGCCCGGGATGGCTAGCCGCAGTGTCTGGCTGGGGACCAGGTTGCCAAATCCATGCGCTTGCCAGGACCACACGGCGGCGAGCGAAAGGCCGAAACCGAGGAGCAACAAGGCGCCGCCGGCGATCAAGCCCAGCTCAAGTGTGGCGGCGCGCATCCAGCGGTCGAAGTGCTGGTCGGGCGCGCGCAATCCGGCGCGGATGGCAAAACGTTTGCTCAAAGCGGCAAACGCGATGGCTTGGAAACCCACGAGCACGGCGGTCGCGGCGAAGAGCAATGTGTGAACGTCGAATGTCACGCGCCCCACCGAGAGCGGGCCTGGCAGCAGTGCGGCGCCCGCGCCCAGACCCAGAGAGAGCAGCGCCAGTCCGGGGTACAGAAACAGCCAGCGCGGGCTGAAGAGCAGCATGAAGCGCAGGTGCCTCCAGCCATCGCGCCAAGGGCGCAGATGCGGCGGACGTCCCCGCCCATCGGGGCGCAACACGGTGGGCACCTCCACCACGCGCAATCCGAGCAGCGATGCCTTGATCACCATTTCCGAGGCAAATTCCATGCCCGTCGTGCGCAGGTCCATGCGCCGGTAAGCCTCGGCGCTGAAGCCGCGCAATCCGCAGTGGAAGTCGCCGATGGGCGTGCGAAAAAGGACACGCCCCATCAGGGATAGTACCGGGTTGCCGATGTAGCGGTTTTTCCATGGCATGGCGCCGGGCTGTACGCCGCCGAGAAATCGGTTGCCCATGACCAGCTCTGCGCCGGCGCGTAGCGGCTCAATGAAGCGCGGCAGATGCGCGAAATCATAGCTAGCATCAGCGTCGCCCATGACGATGTAGCGTCCCCGCGCCGCCTCGATGCCACCGCGGAGGGCGTTACCGTAGCCGCGAGCTGTCACTGGGACGAGGCGCGCACCATGGGCGGTTGCGATGGCTTGTGATCCGTCGGTGCTGCCGTTGTCCGCGATCACCACTTCGCCGCGTATGCCCGACTGGGCGAAGGCGGCGAGCGCCTCGTCTATGCAGGAGCCGAGTGTCTGCGCCTCGTTGAGGCATGGCATCACGAGGGTCAGTTCGATGTCGGTGTCGGCAGATGGATTCAGGGGAACCATGAAGAATGCGAGGTGGGCGCACTTTCACGGGGTGCTGGTTGCCAGTCAAATGCCGTTCTTGTGGATGGGGTTTTGTCTGGTTGTTTTCAAGGTTGCGTGGCGAATCTCCGTCTTGCTCCATCGACTCTCACGCATGCGCATCGCTGGCAAAATACCCCACAGATTCTGGCTTGGTCTCGCGATTCTTGCGGTCGCCGGCGTGGTGCTCGGTGCGCGTTTGTGGCTGGTTCGTTCGTACGGCAGTGACGTCCCGTACATGGACCAATGGGATGCGCAGGCTCGCTTACTCTATATCCCACATGCCGAAGGCCGTTTGACGGCTGTGGCTTTCTGGGAGCCGCATAACGAACATCGGATCGTTCTGACGAAGCTCCTCGGCTGCGGGTTGACTTATGGCAACCGGCAATGGGACCCGCTGCTCGAGATGAGCGTGAATAGTGTGTTCTATGCGGTCTTGGCCGGGCTCCTGTCTGTGCTCGCGTTGCGCCAATTGTCGCAGGGAGAACCCCGCGCCAGGATTCTTGTATGGACGTGGAGTCTTGCGGTGATCGCGCTGGCCTTCAGCCTCCCCTTCGCTTGGGAAAACACCTTGCAGGGGTTCCAGTCGCAGTTCGTGCTGGCGGTGCTGAGCGGTGTTGGCGGGATATGGCTGGCGGCGCCGGCGGCCCCTTGGAGTGCTCGTTGGCTCGCTGGAGTTGGTGTCGGCTTGAGTGGGCTGGCCGTGATGTCATCGGGGTTTCTTGCGCTGGCGGCATTGGTGCCGGTGTTGGCATTGCGCCAGTGGTGGTGCGCGCGGCGGTGGTCGTGGCGTGATGCCTCGGCCTTGGGGCTTTTGCTCCTTCTATGTGTGGTGGGTATGGCTTTCGTTCGGCATGTCTCTGGGCACGATGTATTGCGCGCGTCCTCCGTGGGCGAATGGTTGCGGGCATGGCTCAACTGTCTTTCCTGGCCGGCCAACCGTTGGCTCGGGTGGGTGCTACTCGTGCAGTCGCCCACACTTTTCGTTTTGTATCGGGCTTTGCGGCGACGCGAGCTGGCGGCAGTGGATGCCGTGATGTTTGGATTGGTTGCGTGGAGTTGGCTGCAACTGGCGGCCCTCGCCTACGGACGCGGCCACGAGATGCTGGTCGCTTCGTCGAGATACATGGATCTGTTTGCCCTGTTGCTCGTCGTAAACGCCATTGCGCTGGCCAGGCTCTGGCTTGGCTTTTCGAGGCACGGGATGGGAGTCGTCTGGATTGTCTTTTGGAGCGGCGTGGTCGGATGGGGGCTTCAGCAGCAGACTAACGTGGCATACGCTAATGTACTCGATGGCTTTACCAGACAGCGCTCGGTCGAGCGCCAGCATATACGCGCCTTTATCCGCCTTGGCGATTGGCCGCGCCTTCAGCAAACGCCTCAAGAGCAGCTTCCGCATCCGAGCGCAGATGTGTTGAAACATTGTCTGTCGCATCCCGGAGTGCGCCCCCTCCTTCCTGCAGGCTTACGCACTGCCATTGCCCTTGTGCCTGCGCCAGAGTCCTGTGGCTTTCTCTCCACCTTCGCCGATGCGGCCACCGGCTCGCCCGACGAGGCGTTTTGGCGTTCGACTGGTGGTCCGGCACGGTTCGTGAGTGAACCATTGCCGCCACACACTTTGCCGGTCTTGCGGATCGCTTTCCTTGGCGGGAAAACGCTTTCACCTTCGGTCCTGCGTTTGGAGGCTGCAGACGGCACATACGTGCCGTTGGGCATTGAGCGCTTTGCCGGTGACCGCTGGCAGACGGCCCACTTGTCCGTGCCACAGAATCACGGCCCGATCCGACTCGTCGTGAATTTGCCGGCAGGTGCGCCGGCGTTTGCGTTCGCCGATCCGGTCGAGCTGGGCCGCTGGTCCTGGTACGCGCACCATGTGAGAAAACACGCACCCCTCATCGTGTGGACCAGCATCGGTCTGCTGTGTCTGGGCGTGGCCGGGCTCCTTTGCGGCGGCCCTGCGCACGCCTCCAGCAAACGCTGATCTCCCACGAAACTTCACGCGGCCCTATGTACAACGGAAAGAAAATCGTCGTCGTCATGCCGGCGTACAATGCCGCCAAGACGCTGGAAAAAACCTACGAGGAAGTCATGGCGCAGGAGATCGTCGATCTCGTGATTCTCGTCGACGATCGCAGTCGCGACGAAACGGTCGAGGTGGCGCGGCGACTGCCCGGCGTGCTCGTGCACGCGCACGAGAAAAATACCGGCTACGGCGGCAATCAGAAGAGCTGCTACCGTATCGCGCTGGAGCAGGGCGCCGACATCGTGATCATGGTGCACCCGGATTACCAGTACACGCCGCTGCTGATTCCGGCCATGGCGAGCATGATCGCCAACGGCCTTCACCCTTGCGTGCTCGGGTCGCGCATCCTCGGCGGCTACGCGCTCAAGGGCGGCATGCCGTGGTGGAAATACCTCTCGAATCGCGCCCTCACGTTCACGCAAAACTTCCTCATCGGCGCCAAGCTCTCCGAGTACCACACGGGCTATCGCGCCTATTCCCGCGAGCTGCTCGAATCCATGACGCTCGACCACCTGTCCGACGATTTCATCTTCGACAACCAGTTCCTCGCGCAGGTCGTCTGGCGCGGGCACACGATCGGTGAGGTCAGTTGCCCGACGAAGTATTTCGCCGAGGCGTCCTCCATCAATTTCCGCCGCAGCCTGAAGTACGGGCTAAGCTGTCTCGGCGTGAGCCTGCGTTTTCGCTTCGCCCGGATTTTCGGCACCAAGCCGTCGTTTGTGTAACACGGTCGGTCCGCCCGGCGGCTGCGCGATTTCTCGCCGCCGCCGGATAACCGCCTCAGCTCTCCAGCTCCGCAACTTCGTGTGAGGCTTTCTCCCAGGCGCTCGTCGCCGCTTCGAGCCGCGCGACGACGGTCGCCAGCTCCCGGTTGAGGCCGACGGCCTTGCCGGGCTCGTTGTACGTCTCGGGCGCTTCGAGCGCGTTGGTCAGGTTGTTCTGCTGCTCTTCCAGCGAGGCGATTTCCTTTTCGAGCTGGGTGACGCGTGCCTTGGCCGCGCGCAACGGTGCCGACCGTGCGGCGCGGGCCTCGGCCTCGGCGCGTTTTTGCTCCTTGGTCTTCGGTCCACTGCGGGCGGCGCGGTTGGCATCGCCGGCATCGGCCTTTGCCGCCGTGGCCTGCACGGGTCGGCCGTCGGTAAAGCCGGCGGTGAGCGCGGCGCGCTCGTTGCTCGCGCCGGATTTCTGGAGGTAGTAGTCGTAGTTGCCCGCGTAGGGGGTGAGTCGGCCGCCACTCACGTGGAGCACCTGTTCGGCGAGCGCGCGGATGAAGTACACGTCGTGGCTGATGAAGATCAGCGTGCCTTCGTACTGCTTGAGCGCGGCGACG
>MWDT01000135.1 GCA_002070825.1 Verrucomicrobia bacterium ADurb.Bin122 | reverse complement strand
ACCGCCGGGCTGAATGCGCTGCCGCAGCCTCTGGAGCGCCTGGGTATCGCCAAGACGTTGGAGCAGGCGTCGGTGGCAGATTTGTTTCTCGTCGTGCTCGATGTGGCACATCCGGCATTTGTGTTGCCGGAATCCTTGGCCGGACACCTGCGGGCGGATAACACGCTCGTCGTGCTCAACAAAGTGGACCTGTTGCCGGAGGAGGGCCAGGCGTCCGATTTGCCGGCCTGTCTGGGCGGGTTCCCGCAGATTCGTGTATCGGCTCTGTCCGGGGCAGGTTTCCCTGTGCTGGAGGCCGCGGTTGTCCGGGCGGTCGATGCTTTTCAGCGGCAGGTCGGCGGTGAGGCAATTGCCATCAACGCCCGCCATGCCGGGGCCTTGGCGGAGGCTCGGAGCAGGCTGCGCGCCGTACTGGCTCAATTGCAGTCCTCCGGTGCGGTGGAGCTCCTCGCGAGCGATATGCGGGGCGCGCTTGATGCGCTCGGCGAAATCTCGGGTCGCGTGGACAACGAGCGCATGCTCGACCGGTTGTTCTCCACGTTTTGCATCGGAAAGTGAGCCCGACCTTGGTGGTGCGATTGGCTTTGCGGGGACGGGCGGTTCTTGCTGTCGTGGCCGGCAATATTGCGAGCCCATGGGAAACGCGGATCAACCTTTTGACGTAATCGTATGCGGAGCCGGTCATGCCGGTGTCGAGGCGGCCTTGGCGGCCTCCCGCATGGGGGCTTCGACGCTCCTGATCACAGGTAACCTCGACACGATTGCCCAGATGAGCTGCAACCCGGCGATTGGTGGACTGGCCAAGGGGCAGATCGTTCGCGAAATCGATGCGCTGGGCGGCGAGATGGGCCTCAACACCGATCTGACCGGGATCCAGTTCCGCTTGCTCAATGAGTCCAAGGGCATGGCGGTGCAGTCTCCGCGCGCCCAGTGCGATAAAAAGGCGTACCAGTTTCGCATGAAACAGGTGCTGGAGGCGCAGCCGGGGCTCCAGTTGTTCCAGGCCCAAGTCACCGGGTTGCTATACGAGGCGGGTCGGGTAGTGGGGTGCCGGACGAATCTGGATATCGAATTTCGTGGGCGGACGATGGTCCTGACAACCGGCACCTTTCTTAAGGGCCTGATGCACATCGGGCGAAATAAGAATGAGGGCGGCCGGCTGGGGGATTTCAGCGCGCGCACGCTCTCCGACAGCTTGCGCGAGGGCGGCATCGAACTCGGGCGCTTCAAGACCGGCACGCCGGCGCGTGTCCTCGGGCGCTCGCTCGATTTTACGCGCATGCAGGAGCAGCCGGGCGATGCGAGGCCGACTTTTTTTGCGTTTCACGATACCCGACCCGATACCGGGCTGTTCCATATGGAACACTGGGCTGCGGGCAACAGGCTTGGCTGGCTCCCGGGCTCCAGCCCGCTTTCGTGCTGGATGACCTACACGACGGACGAGACGGCGGCCATCGTGCGCGAAAATTTGCACCGCTCGGCGATGTATTCCGGCGAAATTAAGGGCGTGGGCCCGCGTTATTGCCCGAGTTTCGAGGACAAGATCGTGCGCTTTGCCGACAAGCCGCGGCATCTGCTATTCTTGGAGCCGGAGGGCCGCACAACGGACGAGTACTACATCAATGGCCTCTCGACCTCGCTCCCGTTTGAGGTCCAGGAGAAGATGATCCGCAGCGTGCCGGGTTTGGAACACGCCGTGATCATGCGCCCGGCGTACGCCGTGGAATACGATTACGCGCCACCCACGCAGCTCAGCCCGTCTTTGGAATCGAAGGTCGTGGGTGGGCTGTTCTTCGCAGGACAGATCAATGGCACATCCGGCTACGAGGAGGCCGCCTGCCAGGGGCTCGTGGCCGGGGTGAATGCCGTCAACTGCGTCCGCGGGCTCCCGCCGTTGGTGATCGGTCGGCACGAGGGGTACACGGGCGTGCTGATTGACGACCTTGTCACCAAGGGGACGACCGAGCCGTACCGCATGTTTACGAGCCGTGCGGAGCATCGCCTCCTTTTAAACCACGGCAGTGCGGAGCTCCGACTGCTGCCGCACATCAGGCAGCATGGCTTGGTCGCGCCAGATCGGCTGGCGCGCATCGAGGCCAAGGCGCAGTCGATTTCGCGCTGGGTGGCCGAGTTGGAAAAAACGCGGCCTGCTGGTTCGAGTGCGACTTGGGCTGATCTCATCCGCCAGAGTGCGGCCCGCGAAGGAGCCGGCATTTTGGACGGGGAGGGGAGTGCGGCGCTGCCGCTGCCGGAGGCCTTTGCCCGCGAGGGCGAGCCAGTTAGGTTGGAAGTCCTTTATCGTGTGAGCTATGCGGGATATCTTCAGCGCGAGCTCCGGCAGATCGAGAAATTGTCCGAATTGGAGAAGGTGCGCATCCCGGCCGATCTCGACTACAAGGCGATCCGTGGGCTCCGAATTGAGAGCGCCCAGAAATTGGCATCTATCAAGCCGTTTACACTTGGTCAGGCTGGTCGGATCAGCGGCGTGAGCCCGGCGGATGTGAGCATTTTGATGGTTCACATCGAAGCCCGGCGGCAGCGCCAGGCGTCGTCCAGCGGTGGTGGGGCCGCGTAGACTCCATTTCCCCGTGATCGGACGGTGATCCTGCTCGCGCAGGGTAGGGTGGGCGGAGGCTTGCCTGCGGCGAGCCGGGCAGTTCCCATCCGCGAGACGTCTATGGAAGATTCTGCTTCAGGCTCCTCGCTTCTCGATAATGCACCTCGCCCTGAGTACCTGGCGAAGGTCGTTGCTACGCGGGCAGAGTTGCGCGCCGATCTGCAGGCCGCACTAGGGGCGGCGAAGCGCTTCGTCTGGGAGGTGGGCTGTGGCCACGGGCATTTTCTGACGGCCTATGCGGACCGCCACCGCGACGTGCCCTGTATCGGGATCGATCTGCTCAACGAGCGCTTGGTGCGCGCCACCAAGAAGAAGAACCGCGCACGTCTCCCGCACCTGCATTTCATCCGGGCTGACGCGCAGATGTTTTTAGAAGAGCTGCCGGCGGACCTCGAGTTTGCCGCCATCTATGTATTGTTTTCCGACCCGTGGCCCAAGAAACGCCACCACAAGAACCGCATCATTCAGGGGCGTTTTCTGAGCGATGTTGCCAGGCATGCGCCGGCCGGTGTGCCCCTCTATTTCCGAACGGACCATTCAGGCTATTTCTCCGCAGCACTTGAAATCGTGCAGGCGCATCCGGACTGGCGCGTCGACCCGGAGGCCCCGTGGCCGTTCGAGCTGCCCACGGTGTTTCAACAACGCGCCCAAAGTTTTCAGTCGATCGTCGCTTTGCGCCGTTAAGGGATACGCGGCGCTCGCTTTGTGCTCCGCGCGGGGCACTCAATCGTCCGAAACGCGCCCGCATCGACAGTTCAGTCCCCTCCGCGTAATAATGCGTAAGTTTGTCACAAATGTTTGCGCATCCCGGCCCCTTTTGCATCTATTCCACCCCAAGCCTCATATGGGCTTTCCCCTGACGATCATGCCACGAGTCATTGCCCCGGCGTTTTCTCTCTTTGCACTGGCGGTTGCGGCCAGCTCCACGGCTCACGCCTCGGATGCGCACAGTGGTGTCGCTCCGGCGGCTGAGGCGCTTTTCAACATCGGGCCGTTGCCGGTGACCAACAGCATGGTCACGAGCTGGGCCGTCGCGATTGTGCTCATCGTCGCGATCCGCCTCGCGATCCGTACGCCGAAGCTCGTGCCCACGCGCGGTCAGGCCGTCGTCGAAAGTCTGGTCCAGGGCATCTTCGATCTGATCAAGCCCATCGTGGGAAACAAAGCGGCCCGCGCCGCGTTTCCTCTGCTTGTCGGCCTCTTCACTTATATTCTCATCCAGAACTGGAGCGGCCTCATGCCCGGCGTCGGTACCGTCATGGTGAAGGAAGGCGAGGGTTGGGCCGAGCTGATCCGCCCCGGCAACGCCGACATGAATGGTACTGTCGCGCTCGCCCTCGTCGCCACCGCCTGTTGGGGCTATTTCATCCTTCGCTACGCCGGCCCGCGCGCCGTCCTTTTCGACTGGTTTGGCAACAAGGCCGACAAACGCGACCTCCCCGCGCCGATCTACTATTTCCTCATGGTGATCTTTCTGGGCGTCGGCGTCATCGAAGTCATCTCGATCATCTTCCGCCCGGTTTCGCTCTCTTTCCGTCTATTCGGCAACGTCTTTGGCGGTGAAAACCTGATCCACGCCATGTCCGGCCTCTTCAAGTGGGGCCTGCCGATCCCGTTCTACTTCCTCGAAATCCTCATCGGCCTCGTGCAGGCCCTCGTGTTCACCCTCCTTGTGAGCGTGTACATCGGCCTGATTTGCAACCATGGCGACGAGCACCACGAAGACGGTGCGCCGGCCGGCCACGGCCCGGAGGCCGCTACGCACCACTGATTCCTTTCCCGCCGGGAGCGTGCCAACGCTGCGCGCACGACGGGCCAACACCCAAAACAACAAAACACATGATCCAAACCATCGCTGAAGTCACAGGCAGTATCCAAGGCGCGCTCGGCTGTCTCGCCGCCGCCATCGGCGTGGGCCTCGTCGGCACCAAAGCCGTCGAAGCCGTCGGCCGCAATCCAGGCGCTTCGGGCAAAATCCTCGTCCAGTCCATTCTCGGTATGGCACTGGCCGAAGCCGTTGCCTTCTACGCCCTGTTCCTCGGTAAGTAAGTCAATCTCCTCCCGCGCCGCCAGCTCCGGCGGACGGCGCGGCCCTTTTCCCCACCATGTTCTCCGTTCTGCTTCCCATCGCTGAGGCCACGGGTCACGCCGTCGAAGCGGCGTCCGCGCATGCCGAGTCCGCCAACGCCATCACGCAGATCTTCGATACCTTCGGTATCAAGCCGGAGCTCCTGCTGGCGCAGATCGTCAATTTCTCGATCGTCGCGTTCGTGCTGTGGCGCTTCGCCTTCAAGCCCGTCGTCGCGACCATCGAGGAGCGCCAGAAGCAGATCGAGTCCGGCCTCAAGTACGCCGCCGACATGCGCGCCAAGCTGGAGCAGGCCCAATTCGAGAGCCAGCATATCATCCAGAAGGCTCAGGACGAGGCCGCCAAGATCGTTGAAGAGACGCGCAAGTCCGCCAAAGAGTTTGGCGACCGCGAGCAAAAGGCCGCCACGGACCGTGCCAACGAACTCATCGCGAAGGCCCAGCAGGTGATCGAGCTCGAGCGCAAAAAAATGTTCGACGAAGCCCGCGGCGAGATCGCCCGCCTCGTCGTCGCGACCACGCAGCGCGTGCTCGCCAAGGAGCTCAGCGAAGCCGACCGCAACCGCTACAACGAGTCCGCCGCCCGCGAACTCACCGGCGTCTAACCGCTTCCCGGCCCATGTCTGCCCAATCGAAAAAAGCCCAGCAGCTCGCCCGCCAGCTCTTCAAGACGAGCCTGGTCGACGGCGCGGTCTCGGCCGAGCGCGTGGCAGGTGTGCTCGAATACGTCGAGAAGCACCAGCCCGCACACGCCATGCTGGTCCTCAAAACCTACCAGCGTCTCGTCGCTCAGGAGGTCGCCCGCAGCCAGGCCGTCGTCGAGCACGCAGGGCAGGTGAGCGCCGCCATTTTGCAGAGCATCGCCGAGGCGATGACCCGGCGCTACCAGCGCCCCGTCTCGGCCGTGGCCAAGCCCAATCCCTCGCTCCTCGCCGGTCTGCGCGTGCGCGTTGGCGACGACGTGTTTGAAAACTCCGTCGCCGGCCAGCTCGCCACACTCGCCGCGCACGTCTGACGTTTCTCCTCACTTTAACAACCAAGCCCTCAATCTCGTCCCCGCTCCATGAGCACCGTTCTCGAACAAATCGAACAGCAAATCGCCAAGCTCTCCAACAAGGCGGTCAAAAAGAACACCGGTACGATCACCGCCATCGCCGATGGCGTGGCCAAGCTCAACGGCTTGTCCGACGTGATGTACAACGAGATGGTGCAGTTCCCAGGCGGCGCCATCGGCGTGGCGCTCAACCTCGAGGAAGACGAGGTCGGCTGCGTGGTGCTCGGCGATGTCGCCAACCTGAAGGAGGGCGATGAGGTCCAGACGACCGGCCGCCTCCTCTCCGTGCCCGTGGGCAAGGCCCTGCTCGGCCGCGTGGTCGATACCCTCGGCCGTCCCGTCGATGGCAAAGGCCCGATCGACGCCAAGGAGTTCTATCCCGTCGAGCGCATCGCTCCCGGCATCATCGTCCGCAAATCCGTTTCCCAGCCGCTCTTCACCGGCATCATGGCGATCGACTCCATGATCCCGATCGGCCGCGGCCAGCGCGAGCTGATCATCGGCGACCGCGGCACCGGCAAGACCACCATCGCCATCGATACGATCATCAACCAGGCGAAGATCAATCGCGTGGGCCTCGCCTCCGGCGACAAGGACTTCCGCCCCGTTTACTCGATCTACGTCGC
>MWDT01000134.1 GCA_002070825.1 Verrucomicrobia bacterium ADurb.Bin122 | reverse complement strand
GGCAGTTGCGATCCGTGAGTTGAACCACGGAGCCACCGAGGGTTCGGAGTAAGTCGTCTGTGGACGTTGCGATGCACCTACCGGTGCGCGGTGTTTGAAAATAAAAAAGCCGGCGTCCGCGGGGGAGGCCGGCTTTTCGGGAGGGCGAGGGATCAGACGAGGCCGAGCTCCATTTTGCCCGTCTCGCTGATCATGGCTTGGTTCCACGGTGGTTCCCAGACGATGCGCACGTCGGCTTCGGTGACGCCGGGCACGAGCACGACTTTGCTGCGGGCGTCTTCGGCGATCACCGGGCCCATGCCGCAGCCGGGGGCGGTGAGCGTCATGGCGACGTCGACCTTGTAGGTGCCCTCGGGAGTTTTGATCACATCCATCGAGTAGATGAGGCCGAGGTCGACGATGTTTACCGGGATCTCGGGATCGAAGACCTTTTTCAACTGATCCCAGATTGCGTCGGGGTCGGGAGCGCCGTCGGCGAGGGTCTTGGCGTTGATCTGGGTGTTGGTGGGAGTCTCTCCGATGGCGTCGGCATCGGCGCCGTCGAGGCGGTAGAGTCCGTACTCGGCCTGGACGGTGTAGGTGCCGCCGAGGACCTGGTGGATGACGACCTGGGTGCCGGCGGGCAGCGGGTGTTTGTCGCCCGAGGGAATCTGGGTGGCGACGACGTCGCGGGAGAGTGTGCGTTCGCTTTGCATGGGAGGGCGCCGCGAGGGCGCGTTCGGAAAATCTGAACGTCGCGGGCGGGTGGCGGAAGGCTTATTTCTTAAGCTTCGTTTGGATGAGGGCGCGGATGGTCTGGTAAAGGCCTTCGTGCGGGATCTCGCCGAGGACTTTCTCGAAGAAACCGAACAGCAGCAGCTCGGCGGCCTGCGCTTTGGGGATGCCGCGGGCGAGGAGGTAGAACTCCTGCTCGGGGTCGAGGCGGCTGGTGGTGGCGCCGTGCGAGCAGCGCACGTCGTTGGCCTGAATCTCAAGACCGGGAAGCGAGTTGGCTTCGGCGGTGTCGCTGAGCATCAGGTTGCGGTTGCTCTGGTAGGCGTCGGTCTTCTGGGCGTCGGGCTCGACGACGATGAGGCCGGAGAAGATGGTCCGGGCGGAGTCGAGGAGCGCGTTTTTGTAGAGTAGATTGGAGCTGGTGTGCGGCGCCTGATGCGTTTGCAGCGTGCGCTGGTCGAACTCCTGCGTGCCTTGGGCAACGGTGAGGGCGAGCATCTCGCTGTGCGCGCCGGGGCCGATGAGGCGGCTGTGCGACTCGTGGCGAGCCTGGCGGCCGCCGAGGTGGACGTTGAGTGCGAGGATGCGGGCGTCGCGGTCGGCGGTGATGGCGTTGTGTTGAAACGCGAGGGTCTGCGAGGACCAGGCCTGCGCAGCGATGTAGTTGAGCTGCGCGCCGGGGCCGGCGAAGAGGTCGTTGACGCCGGAGGCGAGCTGGACGGCGTCGGGCTCGGCGGAGGTGAAGAACTCGGCGATGGTGGCGCGGGCGTTGGCTTCGGCGACGACGAGCGTGTGCGGGAAGACCGTGGCGCCTGCGCCGGATGCCTGATGGACGACGGCGATGGGCGTGGGCACCTCGACGCCTGCGGGCACGTAGATGAAGACGCCGTCGTGGGCGAGGGCGGTGTGCAGGGCGCGGAATTTATCGCCGCCGAGGTTCGTGTGCTGCTGGTTGAGGTAGCGGCGCACGAGGTCCCCGTGTTTCACGAGGGCGTCGCGGAGCGGCTCGACGATGACACCGCGAGCGGCAAGGTCGGCGGCGAGCGCGGTGTGCTGGGCGAGGACGTTGTTGGAAAAGACGAGGCGCGCGGCGCAGGGCAGATCGCTGGCGTGAGCCGGGAGCTGGGCGGACGGGGAAGCGGAGGCGGGCGCGTAGCCGTCGAGCTTGATGCCGGAGCGGGTGCTGAAGCGCCAGGCTTCGTCGCGGATGGTGGGCAGCGGGCTGGATTGGAACTGGGCCCAGGCGGTGCGCTTGGCGTCGAGCCACCAGTCGGGCAGGCCGGTTTGCGCGGCGAGGTGCTGCGCGAAGATGTCGGGCGTGAAGCTGCCGGTGGGCGAGATGGTTTCTGTCAAGGAGGTGCTCACAGGTGAAGAAGAGGTGTGAGAGATTGTGTGTGGCGGTGGCGGCGGTCAGCCGACGGAGCCTTCCATTTCGAGGTCGATGAGGCGCTTGAGTTCGACGGAGTACTCCATGGGGAACTGGCGGACGAGGTCGTTGACGAAGCCGTTTACGGCGAGGCTCATGGCCTGAGCCTCGGTGAGGCCGCGTTGTTGCATGTAGAAGATCATCTCTTCGCTCACCTTGGAGACGCTGGCCTCGTGCTGGGCGGCGTGCGTCTGGCCCTGGACCGTGATGGCCGGGTAGGTGTCGGTGCGGCTGTTGGTGTTGATGAGGAGGGCGTCGCACTCGGTGTTGTTTTTGCAACCCTTGAGGTGCTTCGGGATGCGGACGATGCCGCGGTAGGTGGAGCGGCCCTGGCCGACGGAGATGGACTTGGAGATGATGGTGGAGGTGGTCTCGTCGGCGAGGTGGATCATCTTGGCGCCGGTGTCCTGGTGCTGGCCGTCGTTGGCGAGGGCGATGGAGACGACTTCGCCGCGGGCCTTGCGGCCTTTGAGGACGACGCCGGGGTACTTCATCGTGAGGTGGGAGCCGATGTTGCAATCGATCCACTTGATCTCGGCGTTTTCGTGGGCGAGGCCGCGCTTGGTGACGAGGTTGTAGACGTTGGGGGCCCAGTTCTGGACGGTGATGTACTGGATCTTGGCGTCCTTCATCGCGACGAGTTCGACCACGGCGCTGTGGAGCGTGGAGGTGGAGAACTTGGGGGCGGTGCAGCCTTCCATGTAGGTGAGCTCGGCGCCTTCATCGACGATGATGAGGGTGCGCTCGAACTGGCCGAAATTTTCGGCGTTGATGCGGAAGTAGGCCTGGAGCGGGTGCGCGACTTTGACGCCGGGCGGCACGTAGATGAAGGAGCCGCCGGAGAACACGGCGCTGTTGAGCGCGGAGAATTTGTTGTCGGACGTCGGGATGACTTTGCCGAACCACTTGCGGAACAGATCGGGGTGTTCGCGCAGGGCCTCGGTCGAGTTCATGAAGATGACGCCCTGCTTGGCGACGACCTCCTTGATGCTGGAGTAGGCGGACTCGCTGTCGAACTGGGCATCGACGCCGGCGAGGAACTTGCGCTCGTGCTCGGGCACGCCGAGGCGCTCGAAGGTCTTTTTGATGTCGTCGGGGACTTCCTCCCAGGTGCGCTTGGGCTTTTGCGCGCCCTGCGAGAGGTAGTAGCGGATTTTCGAAAAATCGAGGGTCTCGAGATCCTTGGTGGCCCAGTGGGTGGGGAGCGGTTTCGACTCGAAGACTTTGAGCGCGTGGTGGCGAAACTCGCGGATCCACGCGGCCTCCTTTTTGACCGAGGAGATGTAGTCGATCGTGGCGGGCGTGAGGCCGGTGCCGGCGTCGTAGTCGTACTTCACGTCGTAGCTGAAATCGCTGACGCTCTGGTCGAGGCCGGCGAGCGGGTTGACCGGGGCCGGTGCGGCGGGCGTGGCCTCAGGCTCTGAGGGAGGCTTCATGGAAGGTGGTCTCGAAGGTTGGAGAACGCGTGGTGGAGGCGCGCCGGCTCAGGAGGCGGCGAGTTCGGTTTTGACCCAGTCGTAGCCCTTGGCCTCGAGTTCGAGGGCGAGGGATTTGTCGCCGCTTTTCACGATGCGGCCGTCGTACATCACGTGGACGAAGTCGGGGACGATGTGGTTGAGCAGGCGCTGATAGTGGGTGATGAGGAGGATGCCGAGGTCGGCGCCGCGCATGTGCTCGATGCCTTCGGAGACGATGCGCAGGGCGTCGATATCGAGGCCGGAGTCGGTCTCGTCCATGAAGGCGAAACGCGGTTTGAGCATGGCCATCTGGAGGATTTCGCAGCGTTTCTTTTCGCCGCCGGAGAAGCCGTCGTTGACGGCGCGGGAGGTGAACTTGCGGTCGATCTTGAGGGAATCCATCTGGGCGTAGAGCTGCTTGTAGTAGCCGGTGGCATCGAGCTCTTCGCCGTCTTTGAGGCGGGCCTGCATGGCGGCGCGGATGAAGTTGGCGATGGAGACGCCGGGGATTTCGCAGGGATACTGGAACGCGAGGAAGATGCCGGCGCGGGCGCGCTCGTCGGGCTCCAGCGCGAGGATGGACTGTCCGTCGATGAGCACGTCGCCCTGGGTGATGGTGTAATCGGGGTGGCCGGCGATGGCCTTGGAGAAGGTCGATTTGCCGGTGCCATTGGGCCCCATGATGGCGTGGACCTCGCCCTGCTTGATCGTGAGGGAGAGGCCTTTGACGATGGGCTTATCGCCGATGGCGACGTGGAGGTCTTTGATTTCGATGGCGGACATGGTGGAAAAGATGGGTTTAGGCGTTGGCTTTGGTGGCGGCGTGCCCCCGGAAGGTCAGTTCGATGCTGTCGGCCGAGTAGCCGGGCGGGAGGAGTTTGCGTAGTTCGGCGATCAGGGGCGCGGGGAGGTCGATGTCGAGGATGCGGCCTGTGTCGGCGTCGTGAAAGTGGGCGTGTTCAGTGAGATTTGGGCAGTAGCGGGTGGGGGCACGTTCAAAGTGGACAGGCTTGACGAGGCCGCAGCCGACGAGTGCTTCGAGACAGTTGTAGATGGTGGCCAAGGAAATGTGAGGTGAGGAGGCCTTGATTCGTTGGAAGACCTCCTCGGCCGTCGGATGATTACGCTCTGCCAGTAGCAATTGATAGACCAACTCGCGTTGCGGCGTGGCGCGTAGCCCGCTGTCGGCGAGTTTTTGGGAGAGGTCCATGCTATGTGCGTCGGCGATCATCTGCGGTCCCGTACGAAATTGGAATGGGACCGAGTTTCAAGAGGGGAGTTAGAATAGTTCTAAGTTTCAAGTGCAGTATTAGCGCAGCGGCGGGGGCGATGGCTCCTGGGTTAAGTTTTCTTACTGGCCGGAGATTGGGTCCGCCGCGCCGATGCTGCCGCAAGCCACCGCACGTACGCTGGATAATGCGCGGTCGGGTCGATGCCAATGGAGGGCGATACGTGTTTACCCTCCATTGCGAAAGACGGCTTGCGTCTGCCTTCTGCGCCGACTGCTTAAGAGAGCCCGGCCAGAAGGGCGCGATTCCTCTGGCTTCGAAAAACGGCCATGCAACCCCAACGACTTTCCCTCAACGAACTCGTCACCCGCCTCGCCCGTCTCTTTCAACGCGTGCTCGGCGATGATATCCCGCTCGACGTCGTCACGATGGCCGATCTCTCGGCGATCGAGGCCGACACCGGGATGGTGGAGCAGGTCGTGCTCAACTTGGTCGTCAATGCCCGCGAGGCCATGCCGAAGGGCGGCCGGGTGACACTCCTGACCCTCGCACTCGATGTCGAC
This sequence comes from Verrucomicrobia bacterium ADurb.Bin122, assembly GCA_002070825.1. Taxonomy (GTDB): domain Bacteria; phylum Verrucomicrobiota; class Verrucomicrobiia; order Opitutales; family Opitutaceae; genus MWDT01. The sequence continues at coordinate 1,027 of MWDT01000134.1, read as the reverse complement.
GAGGCGTACCGCAAACGCGTGCCCCAGGCGCTACCGGGCCGGTGGGTGGGCGTGCAGGTCCGCGATACGGGCGAGGGCATCCAGCCCGACGTGCTGCCCCGGATTTTCGAACCGTTTCTCAGCCAGGCCAACGAGGCGAACAAGAGCGCGGGCCTCGGCCTGGCGGCGGTGTACTCGATCGTGAAACAGCACCAAGGCTGGATGCAGGTCGAATCGCCCGCGGGCGAAGGCGCCCGCTTCACCGCGTGGTTCCCCGCGATTGATCCGGCCCCGGCCCCCGCGCCGGTCGCGGCCGGCCAGCACGCGAAAGGCCACGAGACCATCCTCGTCGTTGAGGACAAGGAGGCGGTGCGCGCGATCCTCCAGGCTGTACTTGAACGCCAGGGCTACCGCGCTCTCATGGCCACCAACGGCGAGGAGGCTCTCGCCCTCTGGAGCCAGCACAAGGAGGCCATCGGGCTGCTTTTCACCGACGTCGTCATGCCGGGCGGTGTGACGGGGCGCGATCTCGCTGACCGACTCCGATTGGAGCGCCCCTCGCTGAAAGTCGTCTTTTGCAGCGGCTATGGCGCCGACATCATCGGCCCGGAAATCATGACGGTCCCCAACAACCGTTTTCTGGCGAAACCCTTCGACATCGGCCGCCTCGCCGAGGTCGTGCGCGAGCTGCTCGACGCCTCCTGAGCGCGCAAAAAACCGCCCCTCGTGAGAAGGGCGGCGGCAGGAAAGCCCGGTACGGGTTTATTTGAGCCCGGCCTCTTTGGCGATCCAGCTCATGATGGCCTCCCACTGCTCGGGCGTGTACTCGTGCGAGAGCTGGAGCGTGAGCGCGAGTTCCTTGGGCGCGGTGATCACGTTGTACGCTGCGTAGACGGACGTCGGCGGGCACACGTCATCGTTGTAGCCCCAATTGTAGAAGCCGGGGACCTTGATGCGGCGCGCGAAATTGACCGTGTCGTAGTAGGCCGAGGTGGCGATCTTGGCCGGCGTGCTGTGGATCGAGGGCTCGCCCTTGGCGCCCGGCGCA
>MWDT01000133.1 GCA_002070825.1 Verrucomicrobia bacterium ADurb.Bin122 | reverse complement strand
CGCTTGTTCGAGTTTTTCCCGCCGGAGCAGCAGGTGCAGGCACGACGGCAGATCGCGGGGTCGCTGCGCGGGTTTATCTGTCAGAAGCTGATCCCCAAGCTGGAAGGGGGCGGTCGCGTGCCGGCCAGCGAGATCCTCTACGCCGATGTCACAGTGAAGAACCTGATTCTCGAAGGTCAGTTCGATAAGATTCAGAGCCTGCTGGAGAGCGGTATCGACTCCAACAACTTCTCTTTCAACAAGGATATCTATCGACTCATCAAGTCCGGGCTCATCAGCAAGGCCGACGGCATGCGGTTCTCGCCGAACCCGCAGCAATTGGAGATGAACCTCAAGGGTATCTTCCTCAAATCGTAACTTCCGCCTGCCGCGCAGCGACCTCTTCAGGGGGGCGCCGCAATCAGGCCGATCGACCACCAGCCATCGCCGCCCCGCGATGGCTGGTTTCGTGTAGAGGCGAGGCGCAAGGCCTTCCCGTACTGCTCATTTTAGGGCTTGGTTTTTGTGCCCCGCGCCCATTTTGTCGGCGGTTTCACTATGGCACTCGCACTCTTATTCTCCGGTCAAGGCGCTCAGAAAGTCGGTATGGGCAAATCGCTCTACGACCAATCGCCCGCCGCCCGCGCGGTTTTCGACGAGGCGGATCGTGTGTTGGGCTGGTCCCTGACCAAGCTGTGTTTTGAGGGTCCGGACACCGAGCTGACGCAGACCAAGGTCTGCCAGCCGGCGCTCTTCGTGCATGGCATGGCCGTGCTCGCCGCGTTGAAGGAAGCCGGCAAGCTCCCCGAAGTGAAGTACGCACTCGGTCTGAGCCTGGGCGAAATCACCGCCTACACCGCCGCCGGCGTGTTCGATTTCGGCACCGGCCTGCGCGTCGTCGCCGAGCGCGGCCGCCTCATGCAGGTCGCCTGCGAACAGAGCAAGGGCGGCATGGCCGCCATCGTCGGCGAGGAGCGCGCCAAGGTCGCCGAGCTCTGCAAGGAGTTCGACATCGAGGCCGCCAATTTCAACGCCCCCGGCCAGATCATCGTCTCCGGCGACAAGACCAAGGTCGATGCCGCCGTCGCCGCCGCCAAGGAGCGCGGCTGGAAGAAGGTTGTGCCTCTCAATGTCGCCGGCGCCTACCACAGCCGCCTCATGGAACCGGCCCGCGCCGCGTTTGCCGAGTTTTTGAAAACGGTGCCGTTTGCGGCCCCGAAGTACACGGTGTTCACCAACACCACGGGCCAGGCCATCAGCCAGCCCGACGACCTGCGCGCCGCGCTGGTCAAGCAGGTCGTCTCCTCCGTGCTCTGGGAAGATTGCATGCGCAGCGCCTCCGCCGCCGGTGCCACCGAGTACTGGGAACTGGGCGTGGGCGGCGTGCTCGCCGGCCTCGTGCGCCGCATCGACAAGAGCTGGCCCGCCAAGAGCTACTCCGAGTTCGCCGACCTCTCGGCCTGATCTTTGGAAAACACCCGGATGGACGTCTCCCTCACACGTAATTTCTGCATCATCGCCCACGTCGATCACGGTAAGACGACGCTGTCGGACCGGTTGCTGGAACACACCCACACCGTCACGATGCGCCAGATGACCGACCAGCATCTCGACGCCATGGATTTGGAGCGCGAGCGGGGCATCACGATCAAGATGCACCCGGTCGCGATGACCTATCCTGCGAAGGACGGAAAAACCTATAAGCTCAACCTTATGGACACGCCGGGCCACGTGGACTTCTCCTACGAAGTCTCGCGCTCGCTCGCCGCGTGTGAGGGCGCGCTCCTCCTGATCGACGCCGCGCAGGGCGTCGAGGCACAGACCGTGGCCAACGCGCACCTCGCGTTTGCCCAGGGCCTGAAAGTCATCCCGGTCATCAACAAGATCGACCTGCCCAGCGCCAATCTCGACCTGTGCACGCGCCAGCTCGAAGACATCCTCTCCATCCCGGCCGAGGAGGCTATCCTCGCCAGCGGCAAATCCGGCATCGGCATCGAAGACATCCTCGAAGCCGTCGTCGCCCGCGTGCCGCCGCCGCGCTGGGCTGATTACAAGGCCACGCGCGCCCTCGTCTTCGACTCACTTTACGACACCTATCGCGGCGTCATCGCCTATGCCCGCGTCTTCTCCGGTCGCATCAAAGCCGGCGAGATGATGCAGCTCATGAGCACCGGCCAGAAGGCCGAAGTGAAGGAAGTCGGCGTCTTCACGCCCAAGATGGAGGCTCGCGACGAGCTCTCCGCCGGCGACGTCGGCTACATCGTGAGCAACATCCGCGCGACCGAGGACATCAAGATCGGCGACACCGTCACGATCGCCAACCGCGCCGCCACCGAGATGCTCCCCGGTTACAAGGAGGTGCACCCGATGGTTTATTGCGGTCTCTATCCGCTCGAGACCTCCGACTACGAGAAGCTCAAGGACGCCATCGCGCGCCTGCGCCTCAACGACTCGGCCTTCGTTTTCCAACAGGAATCCTCCGTCGCCCTCGGCTTCGGTTTCCGTTGCGGCTTCCTCGGTCTCCTGCACATGGAGGTCATCCAGGAGCGCATCCGCCGCGAGCACGACGTCGAGATCATCTCCACGTATCCGAGCGTCGTCTATAAGGTCAAAGTCCACGGTGGCGACACCATCGAAGTGGACAACCCGATCAACTTGCCCGATCCGTCCTCCATCGACGAGATCCTGGAGCCTACGATCAAGGCCTCCATCCACATCCCCAACGAGTACATGGGCGACATCCTCAATCTCGTGATGGATAAACGTGGCACCTGCGACCACACCGACACGCTCGACGCCACCCGCGTCATGCTCACGTGCACGCTGCCGCTCAACGAAATCCTCGTCGATTTCAACGACCGTCTCAAGAGCATCACCCGCGGCTACGGCTCCATGGACTACGAGCTCGGCGAATACCGCGCCTCGGACCTCGTCCGCATGGACATCCTGGTCAACAGCGACCCGGTCGATGCGTTTGCCAGCATCGTGCACCGCACCAAGGCCGAAGGGCAAGGGCGTGCGCTTTGCGAGAAACTCGCCGACATCATCCCGCCGCAGATGTTCAAGATCGCCGTGCAGGCCGCCATCGGCGGCAAAGTCATCGCCCGCGATAATGTTCGCGAGATGCGCAAGGACGTCACGGCCAAGTGCTACGGCGGCGACATCTCCCGCAAACGCAAGCTCCTCGACAAACAGAAGGAAGGTAAGCGGAAGATGAAGTTGATCGGCAAGGTCTCCATCCCGCCCGACGCCTTCATCAAGGTTTTGAAAACAAACTGACGCCGCGGCGGTCGCACCTCCCATGCTGTTCGGACTCTTCACCTCCAAAGACAAGAAAGCGTGGGAATCCGCGCACCAGTGGCTCGAAACCGCCGAGCGCGTTTGGCACTTCCGCCGCGATCTTTGGAGCGAGGCCGACCTCAAGGAGTACGAGATGCGCACCGGCCAGGTGCGCGAGCAGCTCAAGATGAAGGTCGGCGCAGTCACCTTGGAGCCGACCATCGACGCGTTGGAAAAGACGCTGGCGCGCCTCGGCGGACGCGTTTACCCGCGCGGCTCGTTCGCTGAAAACATCGAGTTTCTGCTCATGGCTGCGATCGTGATCATCGGCATCCGCACGTACATCGTGCAGCCGTTTAAGATCCCGACCAATTCGATGTGGCCGACGTACTATGGCATGAAGGGCGAAACCTTCTCGGACACCCAGCCCGTGCCAGGTGCGGCCGCGCGGGCGTTCCGCTTCCTCGCGTTTGGCGCCACGCGCCGCGCGGCCATCGCGCCCGATTCCGGCGAGGTGAGCGCCAAGTTTTTCCCCGATGGCCGCATGGCCTTCACCGTCTGCAACGACCGCAAGTGGCTCGTCATCCCCACGCAGGTCCGCGAGTACACGTTTTACGTCAACGGCTCGCCCACGACCCTGCGCGTGCCGATGGATTTCCACGACTTCGACTCGATCGTGCAAAAGCAGTTTTTCGGCAGCGCCGAGGGGTTCACGAAATACGTCGATGAAGCAGGTCGAAAAGGCGCGCTGTCACTTACTCAGATCCCGGTTCGTGAGGGCGCTCCCGGCGCCGCCCGCGCTTTTCAGATGAACCTGGGCAAAACGGTCGCCGCCGGCGCCCCGGTGCTCCAGTTCGACATCCTCACCGGCGACCAGCTTTTCGTGGACCGTGTGAGTTTCCACTTCGTGAAGCCGAGTGTGGGCTCCGGTTTTGTTTTTCGCACGAACCACATCGATGGGATCGGCGAAGATCAGTACTACATCAAACGCCTTGTCGGCGTGCCCGGCGACCGCCTCGAAATCCGCGACCCCGTGCTCTACCGCAATGGCGCGCCCATCACCGGCGCGAAGGCGTTTGAAAAGAACGCGCAGACGGAGGGCCTGTACCGCGGCTACTCCAACATGGGCACGCTCCTGCCGCCGGGCGAAGTCCTCACCGTGCCGGAGAACAGTTTCTTTGCGTTGGGCGACAACTCCCACGACAGCCGCGACGGCCGCTACTGGGGCTTTGTGCCCGCGGAGGATGCCATCGGCCGCCCGCTTTTCATCTACTATCCATTCACCAGCCGCTGGGGACTGGCTAAATAATGGTAACTGCGGGCTCGCGCCCGCCGTTTGCCAAAAGGCGCGCTTGTTTTCCCCGGTGGCTTTTTCCAATGTCACGCCCATGCGCATCGTGGGAATTTTCGGGCTCCTGACGGCCGCGGCCTTTGCCCAGCCGCAGAATCCACAGGTGGAGATCGCGAACCTGCGTGAGGATGTGCGCCTGCTCTCGCAACGCGTCGCCGAGCTCGGCCTGCGCGTCGAGCAGCTTGAAACGGAAAACGCCGCCCTTCGCCGCAAGGCCGATTCGGGCACGAAAAACTACGCCACGATCGATCAGCTCAACGCCGCCATGGCCGACCTCAACGCGCTCGTAAAAGCCCAGAGCCAGGCCGCGGCCCAGCAGCAGGAGCGGCTCGCCCGCGAGGCCGCCGCCGCTGCCGCGCGTGAACGCGCCGCGCAGCAGCCGGAGGCCCCGCGCGCCTTCGGCACCGATTTCCCCAAGGAAGGCATCACCTACACCGTGCAAAAGGGCGAGACACTCGCCGCCATCGCCAAAAAACATGGCGCCAAACTCCAGCACATCATCGATGCCAACAAGATCACCGACCCCACGCGCGTCCAGGCCGGGCAGGTCCTCTTCGTCCCCCTCGCCGGAAACAAATAACATGGCAGCTCCGAAATCACGACTCGGCCGCGGACTAGGCGGCCTCATTGCCAACGCAGTCCCCGCCGCCAAGGCCGCCGCGGACGCCAAGCCCGCGGTCCACGCACCGTCCGCCGCTCCTCACGCGGCCGCTCCGGCGCCCGCCACGCCCGGCTTTCTGGAGGTGCCCGTCCATTTTATCGAGCCCAGCCCGTCGCAGGCCCGTAAAGAAATCTCCCCCGAGCACCTCAACGAACTCGCCGAGAGCATCCGCAGCGAGGGGCTCCTCCAGCCGATCGTGGTCCGCAAACACGGCGACAAGTACCAGCTCATCGCGGGCGAGCGCCGCTGGCGCGCGTACCAGATGCTCAAGATCAAGACGATCCCTGCGCGCCTGGTCGAGGCCAGCAATGCCTCCGCTGCCGTGCTCGGCCTGATCGAAAACCTCCAGCGCGAAGGCCTCAACCCCATCGAAGAGGCCTACGGCTACGCCAGCCTCATCCGCGATTTCAATCTCACCCAGGAGGCCGCCGCCGAGCGCGTGGGCCGCGGCCGTCCATCCGTCGCCAACGCCCTGCGCCTGCTCAATCTCGACGCCGAGCTCCAGGGCTACGTCGCCAAGGGCATCCTCTCCGTCGGCCACGCCAAGGTTCTCCTCGGTGTCGAAGACGCCGCTCAGCGCGCCGTGCTCGCGCGACGCGTGATCGAAGAGGGCCGCAGCGTGCGCGAGACCGAAAAGCTCGTGCAGGCCAAGAAGGCCGGCGCCTCCGTGCCCGCCGGCTCGACCAGCGTCAGCCGCAACGTGCCTCCCGCCGAGGCCGCCGCCGTCGAAGGCATTCAGAAAAAGCTCACCTCGTACCTCGGGGCGCGCGTCGCCCTCAAGCACACGCCGAAGCGCGGGACGATTGTCATCGAGTATCTCGGCAACGACGACTTGCAGCGGATTCTGGAAAAACTCGGCGTCGAGGCCTAACCTACCGGCATGGCGACGAGCGAGGAGGCCGACACTGTCGAGCAGATCCACCGGTTTTCCCGGCGTTGGCTGCGCGAACGTTTCCCCCTCGCTCAGGAGTGGTCCTCCTATTCCTGGGCCACGCTGCGGACCGACCTGCTCGCCGGTGCCACGGTCTCTCTCGTCTCGATCCCACAGGCCATCGGTTTTGCGCTGATCGCCGGCCTGCCTCCGCTGATGGTCATCATGTCGGTGATCGTGGGCGGTTTCATTGGTGCGCTGTTCACCTCGTCGCACCATCTCGT
>MWDT01000132.1 GCA_002070825.1 Verrucomicrobia bacterium ADurb.Bin122 | reverse complement strand
CGTGCGCGCGGGCTCGATCCCGAGGGCGCGCTGCGGCGGGAAACGCTGCGGGTGCAGCAGGCCGTGGAGAGCAGGGTGGCGGCGCAGCCGGGCCAGGCCTGACGCGGCGGACGCGCGCTCATGGGCCAGTTGCCAAAAGCCGAAAAGCTGGAGCCGCCGCCGGAGGCGGTGCTGGCGGAGTGGTGGGCGCCCTTCGAGACGTATCTGGCGTACGAACGCCGGTACTCGCGCTACACGGTGCGCAACTACCGGCAGGCGTTTGACGATTTCTACCGCTGGCTGGTCGGCGGCGGGCTTTGGGAGCGCGGGCTCGATGGGCTGACGGTGCGCGAGATCCGCGATTTCGTGATCGAGGGGCAGCGGCGATTCGACCGGCGCACGTTGCATAACCACGCGTCGGGGCTGCGGTCGTTTTTCAAATACTGGGTGAATAAGGGGCGTGTGCGGGGGAATCCGTTTCGCGGCGTGCCGCTGCCGAAACTGGAGAAAAAGCTGCCGCTGTTTCTGACGGAGGAGCAGATGCTCAAACTGTTGCGCGGGCCGCAGCGTCTGCTGGAGAACGGCGGCGCGGATGCGTTTACGGCGTGGCGGGACCGGCTGGCGATGGAGCTGCTCTACGGCGGCGGGCTGCGCGTGAGCGAGCTGGTGGGGCTGAACTACGGGGCGATCGATTTTTCGAGCGGGGTGGCGCGCGTGCTGGGCAAGGGCCAGAAAGAGCGGCTTTGCCCGCTGGGCCGCGTGGCGCTGGCGGTGCTCGAAAAGTGGCGTGCGGAGTTTGCGCGCGACACCGGGCCGGACGCGCCGGTGTTGGTGACGCCCGGCCATGCGCGGCTGAGTGTGCGCGAGGTGCAGCGGTTGTTAAAACGGTATCTGGCGCTGGCGGACCTGCCGATGGACCTGACGCCGCACAAGCTGCGGCATAGTTATGCGACGCATCTCTTGAACGCCGGCGCGGACCTGCGGCTCGTGCAGGAGCTGCTCGGGCACGTGAGCCTCAACACGACTCAGGTGTACACGCATGTGAGCATGGCGCGCCTGCGCGAAGTGTACGACAAGGCGCACCCGAGAGCGTAGTGGAAGAGGGAATTGTGAAGGGTGAAGAGTGAAAGTGAGGACGGCGGGCGCCTCTGCGCGACGGTGGCCGGAGTCGCATGGCGGTGTTTTAGGTGGATGCGCAGAAATACGTAGAAGGCGGTTGCCAGCGGGGGAGACATGGGCATTCATCGTGGGAGCCCCTCCCCTGACCCGAGTACGAGTCTCACCAGCGTTATGGACCCCAGCTCCCGCGCAGTCGCAGTCAGTTCCTTTACGAAGGCCTTGGCGCGTTCGCATGGGGCGTTTCTGGCGGCCACGATTGCCTGGGCGCTTGGGCTGGTCGTGGCGGTGGGCGCGCTCGGCTTCTGGTTGTGGAATCGCGAGTCCTCGATCGTGGTGGATCAAGCCGCGCGCGAACTGGCGGCCATCGCCGAATCGAAGGCCCGGCAGATCGAGCAGTGGCGCGCCGAACGGATTAGTGACGTGCGTTTTTTGATGGGAACGCCCCCGCTGGCCCGAGGGCTCGCCGCGTATCTTGAGCAGCCGCGCGGTGGCTCGGATCGGCGCGATGCCTGGGCCTGGTTGGTGGCGTTTCAGAAGAGCCAGGGTTTCGCGTCGGTTTCGGTGTTTGATCGGAAGCTGGAGTTGCGCCTGACCACCGAGGATGACGGGCCTTCGATTGCGTCGCCGATGTTGGCGAGTCTGGAACGGGTGGGCGATCTTCGCGAGCTGGAGTTCTCTGACCTGCACCGTGTGGGGCCGGGAGCCCGCGCGCATTTCGATTTGGTCGCGCCGGTGCTCAGCCCGGGCGCGGCGGACGCGGGCGGAGGGGAATTGGTGGGATATGTGGTGTTTCAGATCACGCCCGAGGGTTTTCTCTATCCGTTGCTCGCGGAGTGGCCGAATGAGAGTGCATCGGGCGAGACGTTCCTGCTGGGCTGCCTGCGGACGGGGTCGGTCTATCTCTATGCACCGAGCGGGCGCGATGGGATCTCGTTTACGGAGGCGTCGGGCTTGCGCCCGCTTGAGACGGCGCTGGACGCGGGATCGTTTGCGGTGGCGCCGGACGAACGCGGGGTGAAATCGCTCGCGGTGCGTCGCGGAGTTGCAGGGACGGGGTGGGCGCTTCTGATCAAACGCGACTATGCCGAGGTGCTCGCACCGTTGCGGGTGCTCGCCTGGTCGATGGGCATTTTCGGCGTGCTGTTGGGCACGGTGATTGTGCTGGTGGCCAGTCTGCTCTGGCGGCGGCGGGTAAACCAGGCCTTGAGAGACGATCTCGCCGCTCAACAGGAGCAGCAGCAGATCTCCGCGCGGTTGGACATGGTGATGCGCTATGCCAACGACATCGTGCTGCTGATGGATGCGGATGACCGATACCGCATCCTGGATGCCAACGAGCAGGCGATCCGCTGCTACGGCTATACGATCGAAGAGCTTCGCTCGATGCGACTGGATGCCCTGCGCGCCCCGGCCGAGCAGGGCGGCATGCCGATGCTCACCCAGTCTCTGGATTCGGCCGGGCAGGCTGTGGTCGAGACGCGCCATGTGCGCAAGGACGGCTCCGAGTTTCCCGTCGAATCGAGCACACGTCTCAGCCAGCTCGGAGGGAAACGCTATCTGTTTTCCATCGTCCGTGATATCAGCGAGCGGCGTGCGCACGCGCGCGAGATCGAGCGGCTGACACGGGCGTATGCGGTACTCAGCCAGGTCAACGAGGCCATTTCGCGCTGTACGGAGCGGGCGTCGCTTTTGAGCGAGGTTTGCCGGGCTGTGGTGCAGTCTGGCGGGTTTCGCATGGCGTGGGTGGGCATCGCCGATCCGCTGACAAAGCAGCTGGTGCCCGTGGTCGCGGAGGGGGATGATACCGATTACCTGAAGGAGGTCCGGATTTATGCGGACGACCAGCCTTTGGGTCGGGGACCGTCGGGCACCGCCATCCGAGAGGGACGGGCCTGCGTGATCCAGGATTTGCACTCCGATCCACGCAGTCTGCCATGGCGCGAGATCGTTATCCGGCACCATTTCCGGTCGGCCGTCGGGTTGCCCCTGCGAAAGCGCGGACAGGTGGTCGGCGCCATCACTGTCTATTCACTGGAGCCCAATTTTTTCACAGAGCAGGAGATCGTGCTGTTGGAGCGTGCCGCGGGCAACCTCTCCCTCGCGCTCGATCGTTTGGAAGATGTGCAGAAACGCGTCAGTGCCGAGGCGGCGCTCCGAGAGAGCGAGGCCCGGTTGCAGGCGATTGTGGACCAGGCGGTGACGCTGGTGTCGCTGCGCGGCTGCGACGGACGTTTCCTGCTCGTCAACCGCAGCGTTGAGCGTGCGCTGGGGCGGTCGCGTGCTGAGATCCTCGGGCATCACCCCGCGGAGTTCATGGAGGCTGCTGCGGCGGAACTGCATCTTGTCAACGACCGTGAGGTCCTCGAACGGCGCGAGCCGGTGATCGCCGAGGAATATAACGACGAGCCGGACGGGCGGCACTGGTACCTGACCAACAAATTCCCGCTCTTCGATGCCAACGGGGAGGTCTATGCCGTGGGGTGCATTTCGGCGGATATCACGGAGCGCAAACGGTTGGACGATGCGCTGCGGCGCCAGTCGGAGAATCTCCGCATACGCAACGAGGAGCTCGTACGATTCAACAAGGTGGCGGTGGGGCGCGAACTGCGGATGGTCGAGCTCAAGCAGGAGGTCAATGCGCTGAGCCAGCGGCTCGGGCAGCCGCCACCTTATCCCGTTCGCTTTGTCGTCCCGGCGCCCGGTGCGAGCCGGGCGGAGTCAAACTCCACGATGCCCGCATGAGCTCACATCTTTCAGCCCGTCCGTTGCTCGCGCCCTACGCCGAATTAGACCTGCTCCGCACCAAGCTCGCGGCGGCTGAGGCGCAGCTGCGCGAGTTGCGTGCTGCTGCGGCGGCGAATGACACGGATGCACGCGAATCGGCGATGTACCGCACGCTCGTCGAGGAGAGCGGGCAGGGAGCGGCGCTGATCGCCGCCGACGGGGCGATCCTGTACGCCAATGTCCGGCTGGCCCAGTGGTTGGGCGTTTCGCGCGAGGATGCCATCGGGTTGTCTCTGGCCGAGTGCATCCCGCCCGCCCAGCAGATGATTTTCTCGACGATGCTGCATCCGGGGCCGACGGGGCGAAGTGTGGGAGAACTGAGTGTCGGATGCGCCTCGGGGGGAGGGCGCGCGTTGTTTTTCACCTTCGTGGCGCTGCCGGAGGGCGCCGGGGCGGCGTTTGCCGTCACGGCGGCCGACCTGACCGAGCGGCAGGAGCGCGACCAGCTCCTGAGAACGCAGGCAGAGATGGAGGCGCGTGTGGCCGAGCGTACGCGGGCGCTGGCCGATGCGAACGCCGCCAACGAGGAGGCCCGCATCGCCGCACTCAACCTGATGGACGATGCCGTCGAGGCGCAGCACCGTGCCGAACGGGCTCTGGCACAGCTCGAACAAGAGATGGCGGGGCGGCGGCGTTCCGAGGAGTCGTTGAAACGCAGTCATCACTGGCTGGAGAATGCCGAGCGCATCGCGGCGTTCGGTTGCTGGGCGATCGATCTTGAGAAGAAAACCGTGTGGGCCTCGTCCGAGGCCGCCCGCATCTATGGGCTGCCGGACCGTCGTGAGTGCGCCTACGACGAGATCGTCGGCGTGCCTCTGCCGGAGTACCGGGCGGTGCTTGATGCTGCGATCGCCAACCTGATCGAGCGCGGCGAGCCGTACCGGGTGGAGTATCGGATCTGCCGCCCGTGCGATGGCGTGGTGGCCGACGTCCTCGGCGTGGCGGAGTACGACGCCGCCCGGCGCACGTTGTACGGGATCGTGCGCGATGTGACGGAAGAGAAGCGCGCGGCGGCGGCGTTGCGCACCAGTGAGCAAAATTATGCGGAGATCTTTAACGCAACGGGGGAGGCGTTCATCATCTACGACGCGGAGGACGGGGCCATCCTGGATGTGAATCAGGCGATGCTCACGATGTATGGCTACTCCAACAAGGCCGAGGCGCGCCGGCACGGGCCGGCCTCGTTTCACCTGGCCGTTTCCGGCGAGGCGTCGGAGGAGATCGCCCGGCGGTTCGAGGCGACGAAGGCGGGCGAAGACCAGGTCTTCGAGTTCATATCGCATCGTGGCGATGGGGCTCCGTTCTGGTCGGAGATTTCGCTCCGACAGGCGAAGATCGGAGGCCGCGCCTGCGTCCTTTCGGTCGTGCGCGACATCGAGCAACGGAAACTTGCGGAGTGTGCACTGCGGGCCAGCGAGGTGCGCATCCGTTCGCTTTTCGAGTCGATGAGCGAGATCGTGGCGATCCACGAGCTGGTGCTGGACGAGGCCGGCCAGCCCTCGGATTATCGCATCCTCGATGTCAACGAAGCCTACGAGACGCAGCTGAACCTGACGAAGCCGCAGGTGGTGGGCAAACTGGCATCCGAGGTGTACCCTGGCGGGAGAAGCCCGTTCCTGGAGACTTATGGACGCGTGGCGCTGACTGGTGAGCGGGTGACGTTTGAGGCCTATGTCGAGCCCATGGGGCGGCATTTTCACATCTCGGCGTTTTCGCCTGAGCGGGGACGGTTTGTCTCGGTGGCGACCGATGTCACTGCCCAGTGTGAGGCCGCCCGCGTGTTGCAGGCCAGTGAGGAGCGCTTCATGCGCTTCATGAAACACCTGCCCGGCATCGCCTATATCAAGGATGCCCATCGGCGGCTGCTCTACATCAACGAGCGGTTTGCCTCGGAGCTGGGCCTCGGGCGGGAGCAGGTGCTCGGGCGGATGTCGGAGGAGGTCTGGCCCGGGACCGAGAGCGAGCGCATCCGCAGCGACGACGAGTGCGTGCTGGCCGAGAAAAAGCCGTTGCTCGTGATCGAGGAGCTGGAGGGACGCTCGGGCCGGCACACTTACCAGACGGTCAAGTTTCCCATCCTGCAGGGCGACGCCACGCTCTTGGGGGGGATATCGCTCGATGTCACGGAACTGGCCGAGGCGGAGGCGGCTTTGAGCCTGGCCAACCGGGAGCTGGCGACGCTCAACCACATGATCCTGGACTGCGCGGGAGCACTCAATCTGCCGAGCATCCTGGAGCGTATGCTCGCGTATGCCGCGCAGATCAGCGGGCTGGAGGGGGGCGCTATTTGCCTGCTGGAGGAGGGCCGGCTGCGGCGCAAGGTTTTCCGGGGGGGCGAGCCAGGATCGTCAGGTTCCGGGCCGTGTTTCTGCGAGTCGCTTTGCTCGAAGTGCGTGCAGGAGGTCCGGCCTTTGATTTTCGAAGGGCGTGCACAGATCGCCGCTTGTGCAGAGTTGGAGGCCACCGGGGGGTCGTTGGAGTTTCTCGCCGCATTCCCGTTGGTGGCCCGAGAAAAGTGCCTGGGCGGGCTGTGCGTCTTCAGCCACAATG
>MWDT01000131.1 GCA_002070825.1 Verrucomicrobia bacterium ADurb.Bin122 | reverse complement strand
GCCGACGCCGGGCTCGCCGATGAGCACGGGGTTGTTTTTCGTTTTACGCGAAAGGATGCGGATGGCGCGGCGGATTTCCTCGTCGCGGCCGATCACGGGGTCGAGTTTGCCCTTCCTCGCCTGGGCCACGAGGTCGATGCCGTACTTTTCGAGGGCGTTGTAGGTGGACTCGGGATTGTCGGAGGTCACGCGCTGGTTGCCGCGCACCTCGCGCAACGCCTTTTGCACGCCGGCGCGGTCGAGGCCGAAGCTCTTGAAAAGTTTTTTCAACGCCTCGGGTTTGCCCACCTCGATCAACGCCAGGAACAGGTGCTCGACGGAGATGAACTCGTCCTTGAGCTGCTTCGCCTCTTCTTCGGCGCGCGTGAGCACGTCGTTGACGGCCTGGGTGACGTAGATCTTCGAGGCATCGACGGAGCCGGTGACTTTGGGCAGACGGTCGAGCTCGCGGTCCACGGCGAGTTGGAGCGCGCTGGTCTGGAGATTGAGTTTCTCAACCAGTCCCGGCACGAGGCCGCCCTCCTGCGCGAGCAGTGCGGCCAGCAGGTGCGGCGTGTCTACTTCGTGGTGATTGCGGCGGCGTGCGATGGCCTGCGCCTCGGTGACGGCCTGCTGCGACATCTTGGTGAGCTGATTGAAGTCCATATGGAACACACTCTCGCAGATGCCGCGCCAATCGCGAACGGCCGCCGCTCCCTCGGTGCGGTGCGGCGGGAAGTCGGAGCGGCCGGTCAACGTGTCCCACCTGCGTGCCAATTCGCCCGTGCGATGGCGCGCGGTCTGCGTCGCGGCCTACCAGGTGCGTGCGGCGCGGGCGGACTCGATGCGCGCCTGCGCCTCGGTCGAGAGATCGGGCAGGAAATCGAGCCCGGTGCGCCGCTCGATCTCGTCGATGCTCGCCAGAAAGTCGTCGGGCCGGGCGCTCTCGGGGGTTTCCTGCGGGAAGATAAACGCCTGGGCGCGCAACTGGCCTTCCTTCTCGTCGAGCACGATCAGGTAAAACGCGTCTGGGACGGCGGCACCGCGACGGAGCCGGCGTGGGGGCTCTCCGAAGATCGGGCCGCACAACACCCAGACTTCGCCGTAGCGCGCCGGGTAGTTGGTGGCGATGCGCTGCTCCAGGCGTTTCCAGACGCCGGCGTTGAGCGCATGGCGTTGCGGCGCGATGTTGGACATCAGAAACGTCTCCAGCTGGGCGTCGGCGCCATAGTGGACCGCAATGGCGTAGTTGGGAGCGAGGTGGCCCCGATCGTAGCCGCTGCCGGAATAGTCGGAGGGCTCCACGCGCGCGGTCGTGCGGCGATCCACCGAAAAGCGCTCGGGGCGCGGCGGCGGCTCACCCACGCGTGCGAGATCGTGCAACCGGTACGCCGCCCAGCGTGGCGCGGCGAGGACATCGTCGTAGCCGACCGCGTAGGCGCGATTGTTCAACACGCGCACCGCGTCGCCCGCCGGCTCGCGCGGCGTGCCGCCATACGCAAAGGCGCCGCCCGCCTGTCCGGCGACCGCCGGCCCCGCAGGCTCGGCATAGTAAAGCGTCCAGATATCCCAGGCCAGATCGAGCGGGGAGACCTGTTTGTCGCGCGCGAGGGTGTTGCGGACGAGGCGGGCGACGTCGTGCTGGCGCTCGGCCGGTTGCACGATGTACCAGCCGCCGATCAGGAGGGCGACGGCGAGGTTGATCCATAGAAACGCCCGGAACGGACGACGGGCGGAAGAACGGCGTGAGGACGAACGGCGGGCCATGAGGAGCGGCTTCGAAGCAGAGGGAAACGCGTCGCCGGTGCGAGCGCGTTTACAGGGATGGGAGCCGGAGCGCCGCGGCGGAAGTCAAAACAAGCGTGCCAGCTCGGCCTGAAAAAAGGCGTCGAGCTCGGAGATCGGGCGAGTGGGCGCGGGGAGCTCGGACGCGGTGGCCTCCATGTGCGTGATCTCTTCGGAGAGAAAACTGCTGATTTCCGGAATCGCCGGGCCTTCGCCCAGCTCTGGCGTGGTGCGCTTGAGCGCCAGCAATCGGTCTATCGCCGCCCTGAGGGCCGCGTCGTTCACGAGAGCGTCGAGCATTATCTCCAGTCGCATCGGTACCGGACCGATATTTCTATCCAACCAGCGGCAGGCGAGGACGGGCCGTAGAATATAGAGATACTTCTTCAGCTTAACGGTATCGCCACGCATGTGCTCCCGATGATTGTTGCGTGCCATGTTCACGTAGTGGTGTCGGCAGGCGCGTGGGTTGAACCACTCTCGAGACAAGGCGCGAAATCCCTCCGCAAACACGGCGTCTTGCCGGTAGATGATCGGTGAGTCGAGCCACTCAAGTAGCGGAGGGTTGGACTTGGAGAGCAGGCCGAGCGCCTTGCGCAGATCCCAGCCGCTCACGTCGAGCTCGGCGTTGACCGGCTCTTCGATGACGTCGCGGGTGGGTGTCACTGTCAGGTACGTCGATGCCGGTCCCGTGTAGATGAAGCGCACGTCGTAATCACTGTCCGGCGAGGCGAAGCCCCACGCGCGACTGCCCGATTCGCATGCGAACAGCACTTTCACACCGCGTTCGCGCTCGATGGCGACGAGTCGGGCCTGGATGGATGCTTCTATGGTGTTCATGTCGCGATCACATTGGTTCCGTGGGAAAGCGTCACCCTAAAATCCGGAGGCATTTCGATATGTGGCCATTTAGGAGGGTCTTTAGGAGACTGTCCCCATTTGGGGGCCCCGAACGGACGACGGGCGGAAGAACGGCGTGAGGACGAACGGCGGGCCATGAGGAGCGGCTTCGAAGCAGAGGGAAACGCGTCGCCGGTGCGAGCGCGTTTACAAGGATGGGAGCCGGAGCGCCGCTTGCCAAGCGGCGGCCCGAAGACGTCCGTGGGACGGGCCTGCATTTTCGTCATGTGCCCTCGCATCTCCTTATTCCGGGCCGAAGGGATCGTCCGTCCCTGGAGTTTCCCGTGGCTGCCTTTGGGTCCTAACGGTCAAGTGTGGCGTCCCTTGAGGCTGGCTGGCAGCTGGGAATAACAAAGGCCATCCGTCGCTCGGGTTGACCCGGGCCACACGATTAACCCCCGACGTTTTTCCCCCATGCAACGTAAGGAATTCCTGGCCGCTGCGGCCGCGACGTTTGGCACCTGCCTGTGCGGCGGGGCCCTTTTGGCGGAGTCGCCCTCGCCGGCTCCGGCTGAATCCCCGGACGCCCGCGAACTTCAGCAGAAGGTCGCGTTTATGCGGAAACGGCTGGCACGGCTGGTGGCCGCGCTCGACGCGCCTACGAGGGAGCGCGTGCTTGAGACGATGGGGCGCGAGTGCGCGAAGGAGTTTGCCCACCTCACGGAGCGATTCCGCGGCAAGCCGCAGGAATTTCTGGAGGAGGGGCGTCGCCAATGGATGAAGGAGGCGAGCTACGATGCCGCCACCGGGACGGTGCGCGTGGTGGATCGTTCGCCGCATTGCACGTGCCCCTTCGTACAGCCCGGGCTGACCCCGGCGGATTTCTGTGCCTGCACGCTCGGCTGGCAGAAAGAGGCGTACTCGACGATCCTCGGCGAGCCGGTCGATGCGGAGCTGGAATCGTCGGTGCTCCGCGGGGGCTCTTGTTGCGCTTTTCGCATCCAGGCGCGGCGGGCGGCGGGAGGTTGACCGAGGCCGCCCCGCGCCCGCTTTGTGGGCGGCTATTGCCGCAGGGCGGCGAGGCGGGTCTTGATCTCTTCGGGACTGAGGCCGAGCAGTTCGAGGCGGAGGACGGCCATCTTTTCGAGGCGCGTCTTGTCGCCGACGAGCGTTTCGAGGCGTCGCTGGCAGTGCGCGAGGGTCGGGTTGCCGAAGAATTCGGCGAACGGATAGTCCACGCGGAAGGCTTTTCCCATCGCGGCGATCAGACGGGCGGCGAGCAGCGAGTGCCCGCCGAGTTCGAAGAAGTCTGCGTCGATGTCGGTGACCGGGTGCCCGAGCGTCTCGGTCCAGAGATGGGCGAGGTACTCCTGTACCGGCCCGCTCGGAGCATGGCCGGCGGTGGATGGCTCCGGCAGCGTTTCCAACGAGAGCCGGCCAAGCGCCTGCCGGTCGATCTTTCCGGCCGGGGTTTTCGGCAGGGTGGCGAGGCTGTGCAGGCGCGGGATCATGTAGTCCGGCAGCGATCTGCCGAGATGTTGGCGGAGAGTCTGGAGGTCGATCACGCGTCCGTCGCGGGGTGCCACAAACGCATGAAGCGTGCGCGCGCCGTGCGCATCGGCCGGGGCGATCACGGCCGCGTTGAGCACGGCGGGATGGCTCGCGAGGGCGGACTCGATTTCCGCGAGCTCGATGCGAAAGCCGCGGATTTTCACCTGCTCGTCCGTGCGGTGCACAAAGACGAGTTGGCCATCGGGGCGCAGCCGCACGATGTCGCCGGAGCGGTAGCATCGGCCAAATCCGGGGAGCGTGGGGAAACGGCGGGCGGTCTCTTCCGGGAGCCGGCAGTAGCCTTCGGCGAGGGAGAGGCCGCCGATGAGCAGTTCCCCGTCGGTGCCGATGGGGACATCGCGGTCTTGCGCATCGACGATGCGCAGATGGCGCCCGGCGAGCGGGGGGCCGATGGGGATGCTGTCGCCGGGCTTGTTTTGGAAACCGGGTGGGATTTCGAAGTAGGTGGCGGAGATCGTGGTCTCCGTGGGGCCGTAGGCGTTGTAGAAACGGGTGTGCGGGCCGAAGACGGTGTCGCGCAGCGCGGCGATTTCCGACGGGAGGGCCTCGCCGCCCATGATGCAGGCGCTCACCTGGTGGCCGGCGAGGCTGTCGGGGTGCTCCTGCATGTGACGGAGCATCTCGTGCGCATACGCCTGGGTGAGGAAGAGCCTGGTGATCCGTCGCGCGACGACGATCCGGGCGATCTCGTGAGGCGGCCATTGCGGATGCGGGGCACACACGAGAGTGCCTCCGCGCAGGAGCGTGGAGAGTACGACCTCGATGCTGGCGTCGAAGGCCGGCGAGTGGAAAAAAGCGACTCGCTCGTGCGCCTCGTCGGCCGGAATTTTCAGGCAAACGCTCGCGAGGTGCGCGGCGAGCGCGGAGTGGGCGATCATCACGCCCTTGGGGGCGCCCGTGGAGCCCGAGGTGAATATAAGGTAGGCGAGACCGTCCAGACTGGTCTGCGCCGGGGCCGACTCCCGGTGGTCGGCGATCGTATCGACGATCAGGACGCGCTCGTGGATGGCGGCGGCGTGGGCTTGCAGGGCCGCGTTGGTGAGCAGGCAGGTGGCGCTGCAGGCTTCCCCGATGGCGCGCGCACGCCGCTCGGGCGTCGTCGGGTCCATGGGTACGTAGGCGGCGCCGCACCACCAGGTGCCGAGCATGGCGGCGATAAAATCTGCGCTGCGGGGCAACTGGAGGAGGACGCGTCCGCCGGGCCCGACTCCTTGCGTGCGCAGGGCGTGGGCGATGCTCCGGGCGCGCGCTACGAGCTCGGCATAGGTGTGCTGGCGACCATCGGCCTCCTCGACGGCGATGGCGTGTGGTTGCCTGCCGGCCAGCGCGAGGAGGTCTTCGAGTACGGGGCGCGTCGGGCTCGGTGCGGCATGGCGGTTGTCGAGCGCGGCTTGGATGCGTGCGCGCTCCTCTGGCGGAATGAGGTCGATCTGGCCCAGCGGACGTCCGGGTTGCTCTTCGATCTGCCGGAGCACCCAGGAAAAGCGGGCGGGGATCAGCGCGGCCTCCGCCGGGCTCGCGAACCGGAGCTGGTGCAGGAGGTCGCACTCGATGTCGCGGTCCGGGTACAGGTCCAAAAGATAGAGCAGGATCGGCAGCCCTTCGTGTTGTTTCCAGCGGCTGACCATGCCGAGGTAGACGCCGTCGAGCTCGGCCTGATAGTCCCGCGTGATGTAGGAGACGGCGCTGGCGGTGGAGGCTGTGGGGGGCGGGGGCTCGCCTTCGGGGGCGGTGAGGCGAGCCGTCTCGCTGGAGGGCAGATTGTAGTGCCGGAAATAGTCGCGGATGCGCCGGGCGATCGCGGTGAGATTGTCGGCGATGCTGGCGTTATCGTCGTGCGGGATGGGCAGGGCGTGCGTCGCGACAAACAGGCCGGGGACGTCCTTGCGGTCCTTGCCGCGGTTGAGGACGGGAAGATTGAGCACGCTGCACTCGTGCCCGTACATGCGGCGCAGCAGGAGCGTCCACGCGAGGAGGACGACATGGTAGAGCGTGATGCCGTCGGCGAGGTGCGCGAGCCGGCGGGCCTGCGCGCGGGGGAGGGGAAACTGGATGCGTTGGCAGGCTTGTTCACCGCCGGGGCCGATGGGATGGCGGAGTGTGAAGACCGGACGCCGCTTCGGGAGGCCGGCCCAGAATGAGGTGGCCCGCGCGACGTAGTCGGAGGACGGCGTGCCGCCGCCTGTGCGCACATACTCGCTGAAAGTGTGGCCGCGCCCGGGGGCGGGGCTTTCGGGCCGGGATTGGAGCTCCTCATACCGGGCCTTGATCCGGGGAAACAGTGTGCCC
>MWDT01000130.1 GCA_002070825.1 Verrucomicrobia bacterium ADurb.Bin122 | reverse complement strand
GGAGGAGTTTCGCGCGTGGATACTTTTCGAGGACGAGCGCCTGCTCGTGCTCAACAAGCCCGGCGACATCGTCTGCCATCCGTCGAAGGCCGGACCGTGGTCGAGCCTCGTCGGCGCGGCGCGCGAGTATCTCGGCGGCGGCGCCGTGCATCTCGCCTTCCGGCTCGACCGCGAGACGAGCGGCGTGGTCGTGATCGCCAAGGACGAACGCACCGGCCGCCTGTTGCAGCGCGCTGCCGTGGATCGCCGCTACGCCAAGGTTTATCACACGCTGCTGGTGGGCGAACTCGCCGCAGAGACGCTCGTGGACCGGCCGCTCGGGCCGGACTACAGCGGCCAGCTCAGGACAAAAACCTGCGTGGTGCCGGACGGGCAGGGCAAGCGCGCCGTCACGCGGTACACGCCGCTCGTCGCGCGGGGCGGTTTCACGCTGGCGCGCGTCGTCACCGAGACGGGCCGCATGCACCAGATCCGCGCGCATGCCGAGTGGCTGCGGCATCCGCTCGTTGGCGACAAAATCTACGGCCCCGACCAGAACCTTTTTCTGGAGTTTCTCGACACCGGGTGGACGCCCGCGCTGGAGGCGCGGCTGTTCCTGCGCCGGCAGGCGTTGCACTGCTCGGAGATCGATCTGACGGCTGCCGGCGTGCCGCACGTGTTTCGTGCCGGGCTGCCGGCGGACCTCGTGGAGTTTGCGCTCAGCCGTTTCGGCGAGCCGGCGCGGCCGGTGCTGGAGTCGCTGCAGCAGGCGAAGGTGTGAGCGGACGCGCGGGTGTTGTCATCCTGATCACGGCAGTCGACTGCCCGTTGGAGAAAAGATAATCGGCCGAAGTGACTGCCCGGTTGGCTTGTTGCTCATGTGTTTTGTCATGCGCAGTTTGCCAGTCGCGTTTTCGCAGATGCCTGGCTATCCCATGGGGGCGCGAAGTGGTTGAGGTGCCTGGAGCATCGACGTACTGCGCGTTTACCAACCTGAAACCAGGATCGTCATGGCCAAGACACAAAATTCCAAGAAACAGACCAAAAAAGCCCCGTTGAAGACCGCCGATGAGAAGCGCGCTGCCAAACGCGCCAAGAAAGCGCGCTGATCGGACTTGGCTATAATCGGTCTGCCAGATTGCGGGAACAGGTGTTTACGCGGCGTGCCCCTGCGCGGAGCACGATGGGGCTTGCGTTGTCTCCGTTATGCGCGGACGGTCCGCGCTCTCGTAATAACACGTTAGGTGACAGTGGCAGGTGGGTCTTCAAGTGAGCTTGTACGTTCAGGTGATGATTCGAAATCCGATTCCCGGGAACTCGCTGACAGCAGACGAAGCATACGAAACATCACACATGAACTCCAAACTCTACGTTGGTAATCTCTCATTCAAGACCACTGAAGACGGCCTGCGCGACGCCTTCGGCCAATTTGGCAACGTGACCGACGTCTATGTCGCCACCGATCGCGAGACGGGCCGCCCGCGCGGTTTCGCCTTCGTGACCTTCAGCACCGCTGAAGAGAGCAAGCTCGCCATCGAGAAGATGCACG
This sequence comes from Verrucomicrobia bacterium ADurb.Bin122, assembly GCA_002070825.1. Taxonomy (GTDB): domain Bacteria; phylum Verrucomicrobiota; class Verrucomicrobiia; order Opitutales; family Opitutaceae; genus MWDT01. Next base: position 4,949 of record MWDT01000130.1, on the reverse strand, counting down.
GTGTCGATCTCGACGGCCGCGCGATCACGGTCAACGAAGCCCGCCCGAAGGAAGAGAATGGCGGCGGCGGCCGCAGCTTTAGCAGCCCGAACCGCCGTGCCGGTGCCTTCCAGGCGCGTGGCAACAGCCGTTATTGATTCACTCGCGGGTTAGCCGCGTCTCCCGAGCGGGGTGCTTTAGGCGCCTCGCTTTTTTTGTGCCCGTGCGGAGCGCGATGCGCTGGCGGGTAAAACCGTTTCAACGCACTGCCCGGCCAGCGCATTGCCCCGCTGAGGCGGGACTTTGGCCGATAGGCGTCGCCTTTACGCCGTGCGGAACATAAAATTCCGACACCACCCAAGGACGAGGTTGGCGACTCCTTTTCGTGGCGGCCGATGGCGGTCTGTAACCCCAGGGAAACTTATTTCATGAGAGACGATTATTTGCAGAGCGCACTCAAAGTGGTCGAGGACCCGAATGTCCTGATCAACGTCATATCGCAGCGGGTGAAACAACTCCGGCGCGGCAACCGTCCACTCGTGGAGTCGTTGGAGAAGTTGACCCTCGAAGACATTGCCCTGCGCGAAGTCGCCGAGCGCAAAATCAGCTTCGCACTGGCGACGCCGGAAGAGCTGGCCCGCCGGCGCTGACGGGCTCGTGGTAGAGCGTCGCCGGCCAGCGTGCGACGCGATCAATCGCGGGCGCTCTTGGCGCTCGCGTGGGCGGGGCGCGTCGCTACAAATCGCGGCCGAGATGAGCGCCGAATTTATCCTCGATGCCGTAGTGCCGTTTGCCGACGTGGACCGCGAGCAGGTCATGTTGCTTTCCCGCGTGGGGAAACTCCTCCAGGAGGCGGCCATCCAGCATGCGGATATGTATGGCGTGGGGGCGCGCGACATCGCCGAGCGCGGCACCTCGTGGGTGCTCAACCGGCTGGCAGTGGAAATCCTCCGCTACCCGCGCCGCGACGAGCCGGTGCGCGTGCAGACGTGGTCCACCGGCGTGCGCGGCTTCAAGGGGTTTCGCGAGTTTCGCGTGTGGTCCGGCGAGGAGCTCGTGATCACGGGCACGTCGCTGTGGCTCTGGATCGATCTGCGCACACGCATGCTCACGCGCGTGCCTCAGGAGCTGGCGTCGCTTTTCCCGGTCGGCGCGGGCTCGCCGCCGTACCGCCCGGATATCGAGAAGCTGCGTTTCGCGGCGCCGGCCGAGGATGCGCCCACGGTGCCCGTGTCGGTGCGCTATTCGGATTTCGACGCCAATGGCCACGTGAACAACACGGCGTTTTTCGACTTTTTGCAGACGGCGCTGGTGCAGTCCGGGCGTGCGGCGCATCCGCGCCGGCTGGAGTTGCAATTCCAGCGAGAGATCCCGACGGGCACGACTTCGGTCGCGGTACGGCTGGCGCCGGGCGATGCCGGCGTGGCTTTTGCCATCTGCGGTGCCGAGGGCAGCTACGCGCAGGGTATCGTCGCCTGAGCCGGGTTTACCGTTTCCGAGCGACGACGGTCGTGACGCTGGCCAGCTCGAAGTTGAACTCCTTCGGAAGCTGCGCGACGTAGTCCTGCTTCGCCTGCTCGCCGGCGTGGGCGAGCAGATCGGCGACGCGGAGCTGGCTGAACTTGGCGCGCTGCTCCGGGGGCAGGCCGTCGCAATAGCGCTGGAGGAACCAGGTGAGCGTGTAGATGGGGCGCCCGTAGTGCGGCACCTCGGAGCTCTCGATGTCGCAGGTGTCGGCGAAGAGGGATTTCAGACCCTCGGCCGTCATGTTGAAGAAGTGGCTCGGGTAGGCGTGGACCGGCTGGAGGAACGGCACGTCGGCGATCAGCGTGCCGCCGGGCTTGAGCACGCGCACGAGTTCGCGGGCGGCGCTCCACGGCTCGCGCACATGCTCCAGCACGGCGAGCGTGACGATGGCATCGAAGCAGCCGTCGCGGAAGGGCAGGCGCATGTCGCCGCTCATGACATCGGTGCTCGGGTAGGGGGCGAGCTCGAGGTTGACGACGTTGTCGAGGTACTCGGGGCGGTTGCCCGCGCCGTAGTCGAGCACCCAGCCGGCGCGGTGGCGTGCGACGAGCGCCTCGATGTTTTCCGGGTAGCCGTAGCCGGAGGTGAGCGCGGGCTCTTCGATGGGCGTGCCGGGCGGCAGAAAATTCAGGTAGTCGGCGGTGCGCACGGGGTGGACTCCGGGCGCGAGCAGCTCGGCCTGGATGCGGTCGAGTTTGCGGGCTTTGCGTGCCGGATCGACGGCCTGGCGGAACTGCCAGGTGAGTTCGGTGATCTGGTCGCCACCGTGTGCGCGGCAGACAAGAGTATCGGCACGCAGTGCAGTGCGCGACAGGCGCGCGCGGAAGCCGCGTGCCCAGGCGCGTCCATCGGGGGGCGGCACGAGGTCGGGCCGGTCAAACCACTCGACGCTTGAGAGCGAGCCATCGGCGGGCACGAGTGCGTGGACGGGCGAGTCGGCGGCCACCCAGCCCTGCACGGTAAACGTGTCGGCGACGGGTCGGAGCGTCGGCAGATCGATGCACCAATGACTGTGTGGGCGGGGGGCTGACATGCGTTTGAGTGAGCTCAAACGGCTAGGCGCCCCCGTTGACGAGCGCACGTTTTTTATCTGCGCAGAGACGGATTTGTGCAGAGATCAGGGCATGATAACCGAGATGCTTCACAGCCTGTTGGTGGGGTGTCCGCGTTGGGGGCGGCGGCTGGGGCTGGCGCGGGAGCATGTGGCGATCTCCGCCAGATACCGGCGCGTGGGGCGGGCGTGGGCGCCGCACCTGACGGCGTGCCGGACGGCGATTTTGGAGGCGGCGCAGATGTGCGCCCGGCGGCGGTGCGTCGTGATCGTGGGGGCGGGGAGTTGTCTCGATGTGCCGGTGGCGGAGCTGGCGCAGCAGTTTGAAATGGTCGTCTTGGCCGATGTGGTCACGAGTCTGCCGGCCCGGCGTTTTGCGCGGCGGTTTCCTGGACGCGTTCGCCTCGTCACCTGGGATGCGACGGGGGCGCTGGAGCGGCTCGTGGCGGCAAAGTGCGGGACGCCTGCGGAGATCGCGGCGTGCTTCGAGGAGGCGGAGCCGGGGGCGTTGCCGGGAGGGGCGCCGGATCTGGTGGTCTCGGCCAACTGTCTTTCGCAGCTCGGGCTGGTGGTCGATACGTTGGCGCCCGGATGTACGGACGACGAGCGGTGGCGGGGGGTGGCTGCTGCGGCGCGGCGGCATCTGGCGTGGCTGGATGGGCAGCCGGGCGTGCGATTGTTGCTGGCCGATGTGGCCAGGTTGGAGGTGCCGCCGGCGGGCGCGGAGGGTTTGCGCGAGGACTGTCTGGAGGGGCTGGGGCTGCGCGAGCCGGACCGGCGGTGGCGCTGGGACATCGCGCCGATTCCGGAGTACAGCGCGCGGGTGCACCGCGTACATGAGGTCGGCGCGTGGCTGGCGGGACCGGACGCTGGATTTTGTGCGCGTTAACCGGGTGGCTGGGCGGTTACGCGTCGAGCAATCAGGGGTGCCCGGGCGTCGCGCGGGCGTGGCGGATGCACCGGCTGCCGCGCTTGTATCCGGCGGTGGTGCCGGAGACGGAGTCCGCCGAACCGGCCAGTTGAGCCGGTCGGCGGATTGCGAAAGGCGCGCTCAGGCGTTGGCGCCGCAGCACTTCTTGTACTTCTTGCCGCTGCCGCAGGGGCAGGGGTCGTTGCGGCCGGGCTTCGGCTGCTCGTAGCGGACGGTTTTACCCTTGGGGTCCATCTGGCCGGCATAGACCCAACGGCCTTCCTCGCGGCCGAAGAGCGCCATTTCGAGGTGCTCATGGTCCTGGCCGTTCATGTGGTACTTGGCGGAAAATTCGACGAGGCCCTTGTCGTCGGATTCCTGGCCTTCGACGGTGCGGAGGATGGTGAGGCCCTTCCACTCGGCGCTCTCGGCCCAGCGCTGGGCCTCTTCACGAGAGTAGTCGACGCGTTGGTCGGCGCAGAGGGATTTTTCGAGGTGATCGTAGGCGCGCTTCACGTAGGCGGAGTAGCGCGAACGCATCAGCGCCTCGGCCGTGGGCGCGGCTGCGCCGGCGATGATCGGACCGCAGCATTGATCGTAGGGTTTCTCGGAACCACAGGGACAAAGACTCATAAGCTGGGCATAACGAAAGGTCGGCGGGCGGCTGGCAATCCTGGAAGCGCGTGGGGTGCGCAGGGGGCCGCCGGCGGGGTTTTTGCGAAAGGCACCACTACGCAAGATTTCCGCTTGCGGCCTGACGCGCGGCGTTTGTCACTTCCTAGCGAATGACCCAATGAGAGAGTGGATTCGAAAACAGAGGGAAGCGCGTGGATTGAGCCAGGCTGGCGTGGCCAAGCAGATGGGCGTGAAGCCGGCTGATTTTTCCCGCCTCGAATGCGGCTACCGTGATTTCAAACCCGGCGAGGCCGAAGCGTTGGCCCGTGTCTTGGGGACGACGGCTGAGTTTATGAAACAGGGGCCGAAGGCCGGTGTGCCGATCGTGGCGCCTGCGCCCAAACCGGTGGGGCTCGCTGCGGCGGCTGCGGCGGCAGTACCGGTGGCGCCTGCTGCGAATGAACCGCCGAAGCCGGTCGTGTACGATCTGGCCAACGATCCTGCCAACTTCCGCGAGATGCCCGACCCGGCGGTGCTGGAGCGTGGCGCGCTGGACGAGTTGTCGTACCAGCGGCGGCTGGCCGAGGTGTTCGCCTATGCCACGAAGATTCTGCACACCTCGCGCGTGCCGGCCGACACGTGGCGCGCGTGGCGCGAGTTCGAAAAAAAGATCGTGGAGCGGCGCCGAGGTTGATCGGGGCCGCATGCGGCGGCTTGCCATGGCCGGGCGCCTGCCTTCGGCTGGAGCGATGATCGGCGTGTTCGATTCAGGTTTCGGCGGGTTGACGGTCTTGGCCTCTCTGGCCAAGGCGCTGCCGCAGTACGATTACCTGTTTCTGGCCGATAGTGCGCGGGCGCCGTACGGTG
>MWDT01000129.1 GCA_002070825.1 Verrucomicrobia bacterium ADurb.Bin122 | reverse complement strand
AAGCTGAAGGCATTCACGACGGCGCACCCCACGCATCTGCTTGCGGGTGCTGCGTGGCTCCGTCTCGCAGATGAGGACTACACCGCCGGTCGCTTTGCCGAAGCGTCGGCCAACTACGCGAAGGCGCTGCCCTTGCTCAAAGAGTTTCCCCTTCAGGGGCGTGCCCGTTTGGGTGTTGCGGTTTCCAAACTGCAGGCCGGTCAGGTCACGGAGGGCGTGGCGGCCTTGAAGCTGATCGCAGAGTCAGCGGCCGAGTTGAAGTCCCTCCGCGCGGAAGCGGCCTATCTGCTCACCAGCCAGGCTGCATCGGCTGGCAACGCGGCCGACGTCCAGAAATATGCCGACATGCTCGACCAGATCGATGGCCAGAGTGCTTGGGCGCAACGCGCCACGATACTGCGCGCCACGGTCGCGCCGGAGACGGCTTCGGCCAAGTAAGCTCTTTTCTTTGCGCTCTCCCAAACCCGCCCATTCCCGGCGGGTTTTTTGTTGGTGGATGGTCGGGGCGGCGAGATTCGAACTCGCGACCTCCTGCTCCCAAAGCAGGCGCTCTACCAGGCTAAGCTACACCCCGAAACGCAGGCGCCGAGTCACGCACACGCGTTGATTGTGTCAACTACTTCCAACCCCGTCGGCGGAGGGTCCGTGTGGGCTTGTGAATAATCTCTTCTTGCGTCGCTGGGCGTTTTTACTAGGTCTCGACACCTACCTTTTCTTCCATGGATACCATTTCCTCTCGTGAAAATAACAGCATCCTCCCTTTGGCGGGTGTTATTGTCGGTGTTTTGGCACTGATCCTGGCCGCGGTCTCGCTGGTCAAAGTGTCCAACGCCAATAAACAAATCGCCCTCATGGAGGAGAAGGTGATGCGGATCGACTCGATCGAGTCGCAGGCGGTCAATGCCGCTGCTTCCGCTGAAAAGGCCAATGCCGACCTGCGCAAGCTCCAGGGCTCGATGCAGGACGCCGTGAACCAGATCGGCACGATGATCGGCGACGTGAAGGCTTCCGTCGCGAAGCTCGAGGAAGCTCAGAAAGCTCACCCGGTCGCAGGCAAGGGCGGCAAGGGCGGCGCTCCCGCGGTGGCTGGCCCCGGCGAGTATATCGTCAAGAAGGGCGATATCGGTACCAGCATCGCTCGCGCGAATGGCTGCTCGGTCGGTGACCTCGTCGCCGTCAATCCTGGTGTCAATTTCAACCGCCTCGCGGTCGGCCAGAAGCTGAAGCTGCCCGCCAAGAAATAAGCGAATCACTTTGAGAAAGCCTCTCGACCCCCGGTCGAGAGGCTTTTTTGTTTTCACGCCATGAGCCAACCTTCTGAGCATGGGCCCGCACGGTGGGTGCGTCTGGGCGAGCGCACGCTGGCGGAGACGCGCGTACTGGATTTGCGCATGATCCGCTACCGTCACCCGCGGCGGCAGACCGAGCGCGAGTTCGTATCGATCCACGCCTCGGATTGGGTCAACGTGGTGCCACTCACCACGGATGGCCGGCTCGTCCTCGTTCGCCAGTTTCGCTACGGGATAAATGATTTTTCGCTGGAGGTGCCGGGTGGGGTGATCGAGGACGGCGAGGACCCGGTTGTGGCTGGGTTGCGCGAACTCGCCGAGGAGACCGGATATGCTGGCGGAGCTGCGCGGCTGCTGGGTTCGGTGCATCCCAATCCGGCGATTCAGGACAACCGCTGCCATGCGGTGCTGGCTGACGGGGTGATGCGTGCCGGAGCTCTCGCCTGGGACGAGGATGAGGAGATGGAGGTGGTCACCGCTCCGGTCGATGATGTGCTGGCGTGGGCGCGTGGCGGGCAAATCACGCACAGCTTGTCGCTGACGGCGTTGATGCTTTTCGAACCGCTTTGGCGGGCTCGCCATGGGGGGCGTTAATCGGGGCGGCGTTTGACAACCTCACCGGGTGCGCTTTGCTCCGCGCCTGTTTCCTATGCCCGCTCCGTCGTTTGCCAACCATCCCGCTGCGCTGGGCGGCGTCAGCAACGGCTTTTTACCCGAGGCGCTGGAGTCGGAGGTCTGTCGGATCTACGCACGGAGTCCTCTTTACGGCCTGCGCCATCCGCTTGAGGCCGGGCGGCTCCATTGGGCGCAGTACGAGGCGCTGCCGGTGCTTTCCAAGCGTGAGATTGTGGAGCGCGGGCACCGGGTCTTTTTCTCCGACTACCGCGAGGTCGAGCGCGGGCTGCAGGAGAAACGCTACGAGTACGAGTCGACTTCCGGCACAACGCAGGGGCCGATGACGGTGATCATGGAGGACGGTTGGTGGAACGCGCAGACGGAGCGCGCGTATCTCGCGTCGCCGCTGCTGCGGCCTTTTGTCGGACGACCTTATCGTAAGTGCATTTTGGCTCCAGTGGGTTGCTCCAGCAATCTGTGCCCGTACGAGGACCATCCGTTTCCGCACCGGTATTTCGACGGCGTGGTTTACCTGAATCTTTCGAGCGATCCATTTGTGTTTCCCGAGGGCGAGTGGGATCGGATCGTGCGCGAGCTCCAAGCGGTGCAGCCGGAGGTGATCGAGGGCGAGCCGGTTTACCTGTCGCTATTGGCGCGCGCGGTGGCGCGGCGGCATGTCCAGGTGCCGAGTGTGAAGGCCGTCATCCTCACGTACGGCAAGGCGAGCCTCGTGCATAGTCGGCGCATCGCCGAGGTGTTTCCCGCACCACAGGTCGATCTCTATGGTTCGACGGAGGCCGGCTACCTGTTCGTCGGCGAGGCGTTCAAGGACGATTTGCAGGTGGTCGATGCCAATGCCTTCATAGAACTCGTCCCGTGGCGCGAGGCGTTGCCGGAGGTCTTTCAGATCCACGTGACAACGCGTGGGCGCGAGGCGATGCCTTTGCTGCGGTACCACACCGGCGACATCGTGCGCCGGTTGCCGACGGGCTTCCGCATTTTGGGACGCGAGCGGGATGTGTATTTCCGAGAAGACGGCGGGCTGGTCTCGGCAAGCGAGGTCGATGCGGCACTGCCCGCGGGGTTTGTGGCCTGGCACTATGCACTTCAGCAGACTGGGGAGCGCCGCTGGGATTTCCACTATGTCGCTGATCAGACGGCGGACCATGGGCCGCTGGAGGCGGCCCTGTCTGCCGTGCTCGGAGCGCGGGTAAACGCCTTTCGGCGGCGGGTGATCCCGCCCGCGGCCAGCGGCAAATTTGCGCTTTTGAAACCTCTCGTCCGCTAGGTGCTGTTGCGGCTTCGCGGCGTTTTTATGGCGCCGCAACCATTTGCCATTCAAGCGGCAGTGCCATTTCTACTGGGGGGCTTTAGTGTTACTAATATGGCCTGGGGGCAAAACTTTCCCGCGACGCCACCCTTTACAATACCCGAGCGCTTGCTTTACGACACTACGCTTCGGGCCGGACCTCCGGTCCTCCCTTCCTTCCTCCAATCAACTCAATCATCAACGCGATGAGCCTTCTCGGTAACCTCTTCCGTTCGTCCATCGGGCGAAAGTTCCTCATGGCTGTTTCGGGAATCATACTCGTGATTTTCGTGACCGGCCATCTGGTGGGAAATCTACAGATTTTCCTGAAGCCAGATCATATCAATGGGTACGCCCATTTCCTGCAGTCCCTCGGGCCCGGCCTCTGGGGCTTCCGGTTTGTGATGCTTGCCTGCGTGGTGATCCACGTCTGGGCGGCGGTCACCCTGAGCATTGAAAATGCCCAGGCCCGCGGCTCCGAGAAGTACGGGGTGACCAAGTGGCTGAGCGCCGCGGTGGCTTCCCGCTACATGAAGCAGACCGGCATCGTCGTCGGTGTGTTCATCGTTTACCACATCCTCCATTTCACCGTCGGCGTCGCGCAGTCCGACACCTTCAAGGCGGCCCTCCCGCACTGGACGATGCTCGAAGACGCCAAGGAGCTCGGCCTCCCGCTGGCCGCCAAGGGCGACGTCGTCCACGACGTTTACAGCATGGTCTTCCTGGGCTTCAGCAACACGCTCGTCTCCCTGTTCTACATCGTCGCCGTCGGTCTTTTGACCCTCCACCTGTGGCACGGCGCCGATTCGATGTTCCAGACCTTCGGTCTGCGCAACAAGAAGTGGGCCTGCTGCCTGCGCAAGCTCGTGGCCCTCTACGCCATCGTCTATTTCCTCGGCAGCATCACCATCCCTGGTGCGATTCTGTCCGGTATCGCCAAACCCGCCGCCGGCACGACCGCCGCTTCCGTCCTCGGTAGCTGCTCGGCCTGCACCACCTCCACCTCCGCGCAACACTGATCTTACCCGCCATGGCCAAACTCGAATCCAAGATTCCCTCCGGCCCGCTCGCCCAAAAGTGGAGCAAGTACAAGGCGGAGTCGCTCAAGCTCGTTAATCCCGCCAACAAGCGGAAGTACGAGGTCATCGTTGTGGGCGCCGGCCTCGCCGGTTCGTCCGCCGCCGCCACGCTCTCCGAGCTCGGCTACAAGGTGAAGTGCTTCGTGCTGCACGATTCGCCCCGCCGCGCGCACTCCATCGCCGCGCAGGGTGGTATCAACGCCGCCAAGAACTACCAGAACGACGGCGACAGCGTTTACCGCCTCTTCTACGACACCGTGAAGGGCGGCGACTACCGCGCCCGCGAGGCCAACGTCCACCGCCTCGCCGAAGTCTCGGTCAACATCATCGACCAGTGCGCCGCGCAGGGCGTGCCCTTCGCCCGTGAATACGGCGGCCTCCTCGCCAACCGCTCCTTCGGCGGTGCGCAGGTTTCCCGCACGTTCTACGCCCGCGGTCAGACCGGCCAGCAACTGCTCCTCGGCGCCTACTCGGCCCTCATGAAGCAGGCCGGCGCCGGCGGCGTCGAAATCCTCCCCAACGAGGAAGTCAGCGACATCGTCATCATCGAAGGCCAGGCCAAGGGCATCATCACCCGCAACCTCAACACCGGCGAAATCCGCCGCTGGTCCGCCGATGCCGTCGTGCTCGCCACGGGCGGCTACGGCAACGTCTTCAACCTCTCGACCTACGCCCGCCAGTCGCACGCCACCGCCATCTGGCGCGCCTACAAGCGCGGCGCCTGCTTCGCGAATCCCTGCTTCACGCAGATTCACCCGACCTGCATCCCCGTCACCGGCGACTACCAGTCGAAGCTCACGCTGATGTCCGAGTCGCTCCGCAACGACGGCCGCATCTGGGTGCCGAAGAAGAAGGAAGACTGCAAAAAGGATCCCAACACGATCCCCGAGGAAGATCGCGACTACTACCTGGAGCGCATCTACCCGAGCTTTGGTAACCTGGCCCCCCGCGACGTCTCTTCCCGCGCTGCCATGCGCATGTGCGAAGAAGGCCGCGGCGTCGGCGAGACCGGCCTCGGCGTTTACCTCGACTTCTCCGACGCCATCAACCGTCTGACCGAAGCCGGCGTGCGCGAGCGCTACGGCAACCTCTTCGACATCTACCACGAGATCACCAACGAGAACGCCTACAAGACGCCCATGCGCATCTTCCCGGCCGTTCACTACACGATGGGTGGCCTCTGGGTTGACTACAACCTGATGTCCAACATCCCCGGCCTGTTCGTGCTCGGCGAAGCCAACTTCTCCGACCACGGCGCCAACCGCCTCGGCGCCTCCGCGCTCATGCAAGGTCTGGCCGACGGCTACTTCGTCATCCCTTACACCATCGGTGACTACCTCGCCACGCAGAAGCCCGGCTCCCGTCCCAAGACGGATCGCGCCGAGTTCAAGCAGGCCGAGGACGAAGTCCGCGCCAAGGCCCAGCGCCTCCTCTCCAATAACGGCAAGGAGACCGTCGGCAGCTTCCACAAGCGCCTCGGCAACATCATGTGGAAATACTGCGGCATGGCCCGTAACAAGGAAGGCCTCGAAAAGGCCCTCCAGGAAATCCCGGCCCTGCGCCAGGAATTCTGGGCCAACGTCAAGGTCCCCGGCGACGCTGCCTCGATCAACCAGTCGTTGGAGCGCGCCAGCCGCGTGGCCGACTTCCTGGAGCTCGGCGAACTGATGTGCCGCGACGCGCTCACCCGCGAGGAGAGCTGCGGCGGCCACTTCCGCGAGGAGTACCAGTACCCGGACGGCGAGTGCAAACGCGACGACGAGAAATTCGCCCACGTCGCAGCCTGGGAATACCAAGGCGACAACCAGGCCCCGGTGCGCAACACCGAGCCGCTCAACTACGAAACCGTGAAGATGTCGGTCCGCAGCTACAAGTAAGCCGCACCCGCCACCACCAATCGGAAAACCAACAACGGAAATACCTCCCATGGTCGCCGAATCTTCCAATTCCAACATCTCCATCACCCTCCGCGTCTGGCGCCAGGCCGGCCCCGGCAAGCCCGGCAAGTTCGTGGATTACCAGGTGAAGGACATCAACGTGAACATGTCCTTCCTGGAGATGCTCGACGTGCTCAATGAGCAGTTGACCCTCCAAGGCCAGGAACCCATCGCGTTTGCGCACGATTGCCGCGAAGGCATCTGCGGCACCTGCTCGCTCGTGATCGACGGCAAGCCCCACGGCCCCCACAAGGGCGT
>MWDT01000128.1 GCA_002070825.1 Verrucomicrobia bacterium ADurb.Bin122 | reverse complement strand
GATCTACTCCAGCGGCCACCTCCGCGCCCTGACATCCAAGGCTGCATAAACAAAAAACCGCCTCGTCTGAGGCGGTTAAGATGGTGGACCCTACTGGGCTCGAACCAGTGACCTCTTCCATGTCAAGGAAACGCTCTAACCAACTGAGCTAAGGGTCCAAAAAATCGAAGGGCGCAGAGTAAGCAGGAGTCGCCGGGCCTAGTGCAAGGAAAATTCTGCACGAGCGGCCTCACAATCGCGGTTTAATTGGAGGCGCAGCGCATCGAGGCTTTCGAAACGCCGTTCCGGCCGCAAGAAACGCAGCCATTCGACCTCCAAAAAAGCTCCCGAAAAAAACGGACACTCCGTCAGCAAGTGAACCTCCAGGCGCGGCTCCGCACCGGTTTCCACAGTCGGCCGCGCGCCATAGTTGGCCACCGCGGGCAGCCAGTCGCCATCCCCCGGAGCGCGCACACGCACGACATACACCCCAAGACACGGCACCAGCTCCGGTGCCCACGGGATATTCAACGTGGGAAACCCGATGGTGCGCCCCAGTTGACGCCCCGGAGTCACGATGCCCTCGCAGCCATAGTTGTAACCCAAAAGCGAATTCGCGCGCGCCAGCTCCCCACGCTCCAGCAGGGCGCGGATGCGCGAGCTGCTGATCGGTTCGCCATCAAGACTCACCCGCGGCGCGCTGAAAACGTGGACGCCTCCCGCCTGTCCCGACGCCAAAAGCATTGCGACGTCACCGCGACGTGCGCGCCCGAAACGCCAGTTTTCCCCGACATAGACCGCCGCGAGCATCGGCAGCTGGCGACGCAGCTCGGGCAAAAACGCCTCGGCCTCCATGCTCGCATATTCGGCGGTGAACGGCTGCGTGATCACCGCATCCGCCCCCAGTGCGAGCAGGCGCTGCGCACGGCGGCCGGCGTCGAGGATGAGGCGCGTGGGCGACTCCGGGCGAAAAAGGCGACTCGGATGCGGGTCGAAAGTCAGCACCGCGGCCGCACCTCCGCATTGCCGCGCCGACGAAATGGCCGATTCCACCACCGCACGGTGGCCGAGGTGCACCCCGTCGAAAATGCCGATCGCGAGGTGCAGGGGACGCGACGACAGGGCTCTGCCTCCGGTTCCGACGACCTGCGCTTGCGCATTCACAGCACGAAATTCGGCACCACGTCGCGCGGGTGCAGCAGCATTTTTTGCAACTCCGAGACCGGCGTCGCCTCGATGTCCGGGATCGTGTGCGACTGCTCGACACGGAGCTTGCCGATGCCCGTGCGGCGAAGGGCCGAGAGATGGCCGCCACAGCCAAGCTTCTGGCCGAGGTCGTGCGCGAGCGTGCGCACATACGTGCCTTTGCTGCACTGCACGAGAAAATCGAGTTCCGGCAGGGCAAAGCGGGTGAGGTCGAACTTCATCACTCGGATGAAGCGCGGCTCTCGTTCGATTTCCTCGCCCTGGCGCGCCTTCTTATAGAGGGGCACCCCGTCGATCTTGATCGCGGAAAACATCGGCGGAGTCTGGTACTGATCCCCGAGGAAGCCCTTCAATGCCGCCTGCGCATCGGCTTCGGTCAAGGCGGGCACGGGGCGCGTCTCCATCACATCGCCCTCGGCATCCTGGGTGTTGGTCACGGCACCGAGCTTGATCGTGCCCGTGTACTCCTTGTCCATGCTCATCAGATACTGCGAAGCGCTGGTCGCCTTGCCGACGAGCACGATGAGCAGGCCGGTCGCCATCGGGTCGAGCGTGCCGGCATGACCGACGCGTTTCATGCCGAATTTTCGGCGGATGCGAGCCACCACGTCGTGGGACGTGTGGTCAGTCGGCTTGTCCACAAGGAGGATGCCGTCGAATTCTTTGGTGGGTCCGAGCATTACGAGGAAAGCTTTTGGGCATCGGCCTCGGCGATCTGGCGGGAGATGGCCGCGACCAGGCGGTCGTAGAAACCGGCGGTGTCTTTTTTCAGGTTGAGGCCGGCGGCACACGCGTGCCCGCCGCCGTTGAACTGCGCCGCGATGAGATCAACGCGGTAGGACGGATCCTTGCCTCGGAGGCTCGCCTTCACCGTGCCATCGGGCCGATCCTCGATAAGTACACCGACATCGACGCCGTCGATGCAGCGCGCGTAGTCGACGAGCCCCTCGGTATCCTCCGCCGTCGTCTGTGTGGCTTCGAAAATGCCGACCGGCAGGCGGCCGAGGCACACACGGCCGTCGCATTCGAAATCGAGCGTGGAGAGGAAATGCTGGAGCAGGCGAAGCTTCCCGTGGCTTTCGCGCTCATAGATCTCGTAGCCGACCTGCGCCGGGTGGGCTCCGCGTTCGAGGAGCTCCGAGGCCAGGCGAAACGTCTTTTTAGTCGTCGAATTGAAGCGGAACTGCCCCGTGTCAGTCAGCACACCGGCGTAGAGTGCCTGCGCCGTGTGTGCATCGATGGGAAGTCCGTTGTCGAGAAAAAGGCCCGAAAGAATTTCGCAGGTGGCCGCCGAGGTTGCATCCACGAAATTATGAGGGGTGAACCCGACGTTGCTCAGATGGTGATCCACGCAGGCCACCGGATGCGGCAGCGCCACGCGCAGTCGATCTCCCACGCGTGCCTGATCGGCGCAATCGACAAACACCGGGGTCAAACCGGACGCCAGAGGCAACACCTCGTCGGTCCGTAGAAACTTCATCCCCTCGGCGAGGAACTGGAGGCGCCTTGGCACCGGATCGGCATTGACGCAGAGCACTTCGAGACCGCGAGACGCGAGCACGCGCGCCAACGCGACCTGGGCTCCGATGCAATCGCCATCCGGGCGGGCATGTCCGACGACCGCAACCCGCAGCCCGTCGAGTGAGGGCAACCAAGCCGCAAAACGTGCGGAGAGCTCGGGGAAATAAGCGGCCATGGTCGGCTCAGCTCGGGTCTTTCTTGGGAGCCTTTTCCTTATCGAGCCGGTCGATCTCTTCGAGCACCTGCATCACACGCGCGGCGCGGGCGGGGGTGTCGTCGAGCACGTAGTCGATTGCCGGAGTCCACTTGAGGACCACGTGGCGGCCGACCTCGCGGCGGAGCTCGCCGGCATGCTTGAGAAGCCAGTCCATGCGGCCGGCGACATAGTCTTCCTTGCCGAAGATCGCGACATGGGCCTTGCCGGTCTTGAGGTCGTCGGCGATTTCGACGCTGGTAATCGTGATTGCCGCCGCCTCGGACTGATAGCGCTTGCGCAGGTACGAGTTGAGCTCGCGCTGGACGAGCTCGTTGATGCGGACAAGACGGTTACTCATGCGGGTGGGTGAAGTCGGGGGCGGCCCGGCTTACAGCGAGGCACGGACCTTTTGGATTTCGTAGCACTCGATGACGTCGCCGACATTGTAGCCGTTGAAATCGTCGAGCTTGATGCCGCACTCCAGTCCGGCGCGGACCTCGTTGGCGTCGTCCTTGAAGCGTTTGAGGGTGCCGACCTTGCCCTCGTAGGCGATCTCCTTGCCGCGACGCAGACGGGCCGTGGCATTGCGGGTGACCTTGCCTTCGGTGACGAGACAGCCAGCGACAAAGCCCTTGGCCAGCGGGAAGGTGGCGCGGACCTCGGCGGCGCCGAGCTTGACCTCCTTCAGGTCAGGATCGAGCAAGTCGGCCATCATGTCGCGGACACGATCGCCGAGCTCGTAGATGATGCTGAAGGTCTCGATGCGGACGCCGTGGTGCTTGGCCAGCGGAGTCACACCATTTTCGAGCTTCGTGTTGAAGCCGACAATGACGGCACCGCCGGTGCTGGCCATGAGCACGTCGTTCTTGGTGACGAGGCCAACGTCGACGGAGACGATCTCGAGCTGCACCTTGGCGCTCTTGATGCTTTCGAGGACGTGGCGCACCGCTTCGGCCGAGCCGAAGACGTCGGTCTTCACGAGGACCTTGAGCGTCTTCTGCTGGGTGGCCGCAATCTCGGCAAACAGAGTGGCGACGGAAATATCCTTGGGGACGGCGGCGGCAGCGGCGACCTCCTTGCGCAGGCGTTGCTCCTCCTCTTCCGCGAGATTCTCGGCTTCACGCGCGTTCTTGACGGCCTTGAAGGTGGCACCGCTTTCGGGGGCACTTGCCCAGCCGATCACGCGGACCGGGGTGGAGGGCGGGGCCTCCTTGAGGGTGCGGCCCTGATCGTCGAACATCGCACGAACCTTGCACCAATGGGCGCCGCACACCAGCGCATCGCCGGTGCGGAGCGTGCCGCGCTGCACGATCACCGTGGCTAGCGGACCGCGGCCCACCTCCATCTGAGATTCGATGATGAGGCCGGAGGCTTCCGCCTTCGGGTTGGCCTTCAGCTCCATGACGTCGGCCTGGAGGAGAATCATCTCGAGCAGATCGCTCACGCCGGTGCCCTTGATTGCGGAAACAGGGACCGTGACGACCTCGCCGCCCCAATCTTCGGGGGCGATGTTGCGCTGCTGCATCTGGGCCTTCACCTGGTCCAGGTTGGCGCCCTTTACGTCCATTTTGTTGACGGCGACCATGAGTGTCACGCCGGCATTCTGGATGTACTTGAGCGCCTCGTCGGTCTGGGGCATGAACCCGTCGTCGGCGGCAACCACGAGGATGGCGATGTCTGTCGAGGACGCACCGCGGGCGCGCATTTTGTTAAACGCGGCGTGACCGGGGGTGTCGAGGAAGGTGATCTTCTTGTCGTTGTACTCGACCTGGTAGGCACCGATGTGCTGGGTGATGCCACCGGCCTCGCCAGCGGCGACATGGGCCTTGCGGATCGCATCGAGGAGGGAGGTTTTGCCGTGATCGACGTGGCCGAGGATGCAAACGACCGGCGGGCGTGTCTGGAGGTTTTTAGTCTCCTCCTCGTCGGCCTTTTTCTTGGTCTCGGCCTCTTTCTCCTTCGGCGTGGGCTGGGGAGCGGCTTCGCCACGGTGCTTCACTTCAAGCAGGAAGCCGTGTTTTTCGGCGACCTTGACGGCGACGGCCTCGTCGAGGCTCTGCGTCATGGAAGCGAAGATGCCCATCTCCATGAGCTCAGAGATGAGTTTGAAGGGCTTAAGGCCAAGGGCTGTGGCGAAATCGCGCACAACAATCGGCGGCTTGCACTGGAGAATCTTCACATCGCCGGGCGCACTTGCAGGCGCAGGCGCCGAGGTCGGGATCGCAGGCACGGAGGGGGCCTGCACGCCGGGCAGTTTCGGCGGAGCCGGCGGCATCGGCGGACGCGATACAGGGGGCGGCGGAAGTGGCGCTGGGCGGGAAACGGGAGCGGCGGCGGGAGCAGGCGCAGGGATCGGCGGCAGCGGGGCCGGGGCCGACACGGGACGCGGGGGCACGGGCGCAACAGGCGCGGGCTTGATGCCAGGAGAAGCCGTCACGGACGAAGGCACGGTGACAGGCTGGGGCACACTGACCGGAGGCGGGGCGCTGCGCTGGGGCATCACCACTGGAGGAGGCGTCTTGGCCATGGGGGGCAACGGAGGCGGAGCGGGCGGGCGCGATACCGGCGCAACCGGAGCGGGCGCGGCGGGTTTGGCGGGCTCGACGACAGGTGCCGGCGCGGGCGCAGGCGTTTCCTTCTCGGCCTTTTGCGCCTTCTCCACTTCGACGTCATGCGCACTCTTGACGAAGACCCCGGCGGGGATCTTCACCACGGGGGCGGAGGTCGGGGCCGGCTCCTCGGGGGAACGCGACTCCTGGGCAGGCTCGCCATCCTTGTGCATGAACTCCAGCTCCAGCGCCTCGGCCGAGATCGTGTCGATCGTGCTGGAGACGCTTTTGACGGCAAAATTGCGCTCCTTGAGCAGGGACAACAGTGACTTGTTGTCCATGCCGATCTTTTTGGCGAGTTCGTGGATGCGGATGCTCATTCGATGGGACTGCGGGCTGAGGGCGGAGGTGGATCGTTAAATTCGTGCTTAGTGGGCCGAGGCGCGGTCAACAATGCTCCGTGCCTCCTCGGGCGTGAAGCCTGCGGATTCCAAATCGTCTGCGTCCACACCTTCAAAGGCCGCCGGCGAGTTGATACCCATGTCCACCAATCGCGCGGCGATGGTGGGCTCGAACCCAAAGCGTTCCTGCAAGAGCGACATGGCCGAGCCACGCGGGTCGCTGCCAGCGGCATGAAACTCCTCGATGTCGATGCGCCAGCCGATGAGGCGCGAGGTCAGACGCGCATTCTGGCCCTTGCGGCCGATGGCGATGGCGAGGTCTTCGGTGGCCACGCGCAGCAGGATGCGGTGCGTAGGCTCGTCGAGGAGGATCTCGCGAGGGACGGCAGGCTTGAGGGCCTCGATCACCATCTCGCGCGGATCGGCGAAATATTTGATGATGTCGATCTTCTCACCGCCGAGCTCGCGCACGATGGTTTTCACGCGGGCACCACGGGCGCCGACGCACGCGCCGACCGGATCGACCTT
The DNA here is from genome assembly GCA_002070825.1 of Verrucomicrobia bacterium ADurb.Bin122. Lineage (GTDB taxonomy): Bacteria > Verrucomicrobiota > Verrucomicrobiia > Opitutales > Opitutaceae > MWDT01. The sequence goes on along the minus strand of MWDT01000128.1, from coordinate 111 downwards.
GGGATCGGTGGAGGTCACCGCGATCTTGGTACGATAACCGGGTTCGCGGGCAAAGGCCTCGATCTTCACCGTGCCGTCGGAGACTTCGGTGACTTCGAGCTCGAACAGGCG
>MWDT01000127.1 GCA_002070825.1 Verrucomicrobia bacterium ADurb.Bin122 | reverse complement strand
ACGCAGATAAATCGCCTCGGCGCCCGCCTTGCGCGCGTCGTTCATGGCCTCGCGCACGCGATCGACACAGTCGGCGCCGATCTCGGTCACCCGGATCGTCGTGGCATTGTTCTCGGCGAAATGAGAAGGATGGAGCGTGGATTTCTCTGGAAGCGCCGCCGTCGCGGACGGTTCGCCGAAGGCGCGTGGCAACTCCAACCACCCGTACACCTCGGCGATAAACGCCCGGTGGCGCACCGGCGGATAGACGCAGGCCGCCTGCCGGTCGATCGCCCGGAAATGCACGACCACCGAAGTGCGCGGCGCCCCACTGGTGTGCAGATCCACCGCATTCAGGTCGGAGAAACCATACGCCATCAGCAGCGCGGTCGGCTGGGTTTTGCAGTACATGGCCATGCCACGCTGCGAGAGCACATGACTGGTGACCGCGTTGGCAAAAAGCCCCTTGTAGCCGCTCGCCTCGGTGATCTCGCCCATCCGCGCGGCCAGACGTGCAACGACACCCGGGCTGTGCGTGCCCGGATCGCTAAAGGCCATGCACTGCTCCGGCACCAGATCGTCCGGCTCCTCCAGCATCAGCGCCAGATGGGAGAACACATGCCCCGTGCCATTCTCGACGGCGATCAGCGACTTGAAGCAGGGATTGTGAAACAACGCCGTCAGCCGCTCCAGGTCGTAGAAAGTCGTGTTGTACGTGTAGCCATAGCACCGCCACGCCAGCCGGCGCAACGCGGGCAGATCGGCCTCGGTCGGCGGACGCACCACGGAGTTTTCGTCGGTCACCGTGTGGCGTTGCCGGCGCCCCGCAGTCTCGCCAGCCACGCGCAAAGCCGCCGGCACCTCCGCTTGCGGCGGCAGATGCTTCGTCAACCGCAGCACCTTGCCCAGATGGCCGTCAACCCGGAGCTCCACCGCGTCCACACATTGGCGGATGAGGCGCAGTCCCATACCAGGCCGATCCGGCAAATCGCCCGCGTTGTCCGCCTGGTCCACATCGTCCAACGCAAAGGGCGCGCCGCGTTCACGCAAAGAGATGACCAGCGAACGCGCAATCAGCTGATAATCGACATGGATATTCTCCGACTGCCCAGGCTCCGCCGCGAAGTGTTTGACCGAGTTGGTGAACGCCTCCTCCACGGCCAGTTCCAACCGGCTCACCTCCTCGCCATCGAAACGCAGCATCCTCGCAATCGATGCCGTATAAGCCGTCACGGCATGCAGGAAGGCGACGGCGACAGGCACCTTCAGTTGCCCTAGCGAGAGAATTTCGGTCTGCGGTTCTGGGGACATCGCACGACAGTCACGGACTGCTCTCCCATGACAAAAGAAAACGCCTGCGCCACCGGCAGAAGTCGGAGTCATCCCCCCTCCGCCGGTACGAGGTTTGACTCGCCCGCGGCAGCCCGTTTCCCTCGGGCCTCCTCCTAATGGCCGACTTCCTAGAAACCAAACGCAGCGACCAGCACAACCGCGCCTTTCTTATCGGCGTGCAGACTCCCCAAATGGCCCCCGGCGAAGGCGCCGAACTGCTCAATGAGCTCGTCGAGCTCGTTGAAAATCTGAGCTACGAGATCGTCGGCCAGGATCTCGTCAACCTGCGTGCCCACACCGCCGGCACCCTGCTCGGCACCGGCAAAACCGACGAGCTCATCGCCCGCGCCAAGGAGCTCGGCGCCGAGCTGATTGTCTTCGACGAAGCCCTCTCGCCCGCCCAGCAGCGCAACTGGGAGGAGCTTTCCGGCCTCGCCGTCATCGACCGCCAGGAAGTCATCCTCGAAATCTTCGCCGATCGCGCGCACACCCGCGAAGCCATCCTCCAGGTCGCCCTCGCCCGCATGGAGTATTCCCTGCCACGCCTCACGCGAGCCTGGACCCATCTCTCCCGCCAACGCGGCAGCGGCGCCATGGGCGGCGAAGGCGAAACCCAGCTCGAGCAGGATCGCCGCATCGTCCGCGATCGCATCGCCCGCCTCAAGCGCGAGCTCGTCGAAGTCCGGCAGCAGCGCTGCACGCAACGCAGCAAGCGCCTGCGCGTGCCCGTGCCCACCGCGTCCATCGTCGGCTACACCAACGCCGGCAAATCCTCCCTGCTCAACTCGCTCACCGGCGCACACGTCCTCGCCGAGGACAAACTCTTCGCCACGCTCGATCCGACCACCCGCCAGCTCATCCTGCGCAACAATCAGAAACTGCTCGTCACCGATACCGTGGGCTTCATCCGCCGACTGCCGCACGGCCTCGTGGAAGCCTTCAAGGCCACCCTGGAAGAAGTGCTCGTTGCCGACTTCCTGATCCACGTGCTCGACGTCGCCAACCCCAACGTCGAACAACACCACGCCACCACCATCGAGGTGCTCAAGGAGCTCGGCGCCGACTCGAAACGCATCCTCACCGTCTTCAACAAAGTCGATATCGCCACGCCCGAGCAGCTCAGCGCCGCCCGCCGCATGGCGCCCGACGCCGTCTTTGTCAGCGCACACACGCAAGCCGGGCTCGACCTGCTGCACGACCGCTGCGTCGAGCTCATCGCCAGCGAATTCGACCTCACCACGCTGCTCGTGCCCCACGAACGCTACGACGTCATCGCCCGCCTGCACGAGACCGGGCATATCCACGAGCAGGAGCATCAGGAAGACGGCGTGCTCATCCACGGACGTTTCCCCGCCTCGCAGGCCGGCTTCTTCGCCCCCTTCGTCGTAAAGAAATTCCGCTAAGACATCGCCGGGGCGGGCCGGAGCCCGCCTCTGCCGCACTGCAAAATTTGATTCTCATCGGCGGAGCAAGCCGCCAGCCTCGCCCTCCTTCTATGACCAAAGAAACCCCGAAGCATCCGACCGGCGCTAAAGGCTGGGTCACTTATCGTCCAGAACTGCGCGTGCTCGATTGCACTGTGCGCGATGGCGGCCTGATGAACCACCACCAGTTCGATCACGACTTTGTCCAGGCCATCTACGATGCCGACGTCGCCGCCGGCATCGACTACATGGAGGTCGGTTACAAGGCTTCGGGCCGCCTCTTCTCCCGCACCCAACACGGGCTCTGGAAATTCTCCAGCGAAGAGGATATCCGCCGCGCGATCCGCGACAACAAACGCTCCACCAAGATCTCGGTCATGGCCGATGCCGAGCGCACCGACTACCACACCGACATCCTCCCCCGCGACAAGAGCGTCGTCGATATGGTGCGCGTCGCGACCTACATCCACCAGATCCCCGCCGCGCTCGACATGGTGAAAGACGCCCACGACAAGGGCCTCGAAACCACCCTCAACATCATGGCCGTCTCCGCCGTGCCGGAGAGCGAGCTCGAAGGTGCACTTGAGATCATCGCCCAGTCCGAAGTCGGCACCCTCTACGTCGTCGACAGCTTCGGCAACATGTACAGCGAGCAGATCCGCGAGCTCGTGCAGCGTTTCCAGAAGCACATGAGCCCGGTCGGGAAACAGATCGGCATCCACACGCACAACAATCTCCAGCTCGCGTTCTCCAACACCATCGAGGCGATCGTGCTCGGCGCCAACTACGTCGACGCCAGCATCGGCGGTCTCGGCCGCGGCTCGGGCAACTGCCCGATGGAGCTCGTGCTCAGCTTCCTCCACAACCCCAAGTTCAACATGCGCCCCGTGCTCGAGTGCCTCGAAAAGAACGTCGAGCCGATGCGCGAAAAACTCCGCTGGGGCTTCGCCATCCCGTACATGGTCACCGGCTACCTCAACCGCCACCCGAAGGCCGCCATGGAGTTCATGGAAGGCGACGGCTTCCGCGAGGTCACCAAGTTCTACGATGCGATGATCGCGGAAGAGACCGATTAATCGCCGCGCTCTCGACGTTTCCAACGCCGCCACGGACACCTTCCCGATGCCCATCTGGAAAACCAAGGCGGCGTTTTTTTTCGCCCTCATTCTGGCCGCGACCTCGCCGCTCGGCGCGGCGGATTCCACGCTCACCACCAAGAAGCACGCTGGCGAAGTGCTCGACTCGCTCTCCGTCGGGCCGCGCACCTACACGCATGTCGTCGTGCGCAGCGTGACCGCCCGCAGCCTCTCCTTCACCCACGACGGCGGACTGGCCTCGGTGGCATTGCGCGATCTCTCCCCGGAGTTGCAGGCCCGCTTCGGCTACGATGCCGCCGCCGAAGCGGAAGCCGACAAACGCATCGCCGAGGCCCAGGCCGCCGACGCCCGCCGGGTGCGTGACGAACTCCAGCGCAATGAGCGCGCCGCAGCCGCCAAGCGCGTCGTCTCGCTCCAGAGCAAATACGAACAGCTCATCCAAAGTTTCGGCACGGCCCCGACCCTCCGTCCGGAGGTCGATCTGCGACAGGAGTTCTTCAAACTCGACCTGGCCGTCAAAAACCAGGGGCGCCGGCCAAGCTGCTCCGTTTTCGCCATCGTCAGCGCGCTGGAATACCTCAACGCCCAGCTCTCCGGAAAATCCGAAAAGCTCTCCGAGGAGTACCTCATCTGGGCCACGCGCAAAGTCACCCAGCGCGCCGCCCCCGAGACCGCCGACGGCGCACCTTCCGGCGACGAGGCCGACATGAAGGACGAAGGCTTCTCGCTCGACCACGTCGTCTCCGCGCTGCGCGGCTACGGCATCCCGCTCCAGTCGAACATGCCCAACACCTTTGGCACGAGCATGGGCGACATCGCCCCACCCTCGGCCGAAATCGTCGAGGAAGCCCGGTCGCGCCGCCGCGTCTTCGTGCAACGCGTGCCAGGCCGCGACTCCAGCGCGATGGTCGCCAACTTTGTCCACATCCTCAACGCGGGCATCCCCATCCCGGTCGGGCTGCGCTGGCCGCACTACCGCACGCTCCGCAACGGCTACCTGCACCAGCAGCAGCCGATCCTCGATTACGCCCATGCCGTCACCCTCGTCGGCTACCAGTGCAAAACGGGCCGGCTGGAGGACACGGTGTTCATCTTTAAGAACTCGTACGGCAGCTACTGGGGCCAGGGCGGCTACGGGTTCGCCACGGCACACTACCTCGGCAAGAATCTGCTCAGTGCGGCATTGATCGAGATGCAGGTCGGCAGCACCGGCAACTGACCGGCGCGCTACCGCTGCACCGGCTGAAACGCCGCCTGCCGCAGCACCTCGGACTTCGAGATTTTTTTCGCCTGCGCGAGCGCGTTGAGCCGGCCGAGATCGGCCTGCGTGAGCATCGTGATGCGCTCGGAGCCGTCGCGGTCGACCCACTTCACGGCATGGCATTTCTGGCGGGACGCTTTCACCAGATCCCGCAGAAACACCTGTTCGTCATTCTCTGATTCCATAGGGGGCGTGAGTGCCCGCGGCATGCAGGCGGGTCAACGCAATGCCGCAGGGGCCACCGGCGCTACTCCGCCGCCGGCTTTTCGCCGGCCTGGCGCGCGTGGAGCTGGGCGTAGAGCCCGTTCTTCGCGAGCAACGCGTCGTGCGAACCGATTTCGGCGATCCGGCCGTGCTGCATGACGACGATGCGGTTCGCGTTGCGGATGGTCGAGAGGCGGTGCGCGACAACAAACGTCGTGCGTCCGCGCATCAGCCGCTCCAGCGCCTCCTGAATCAGCGCCTCGGTCTCGGTGTCGAGCGCCGAGGTCGCCTCGTCGAGCACGAGCACGCTCGGGTTGCGGATGAGCGCGCGCGCGATCGCCAGCCGTTGTTTCTGTCCGCCGGAAAGACGTGCGCCGCGTTCGCCGACGAGCGTCTTGGTGCCGTCGGGCAGACGTTGCACAAACTCCCACGCGTTGGCGTCGCGCAGCGCCTGTTCGACGACCGCGTCCGAGACGGAGGCGAGGCCGTAGGTGACGTTTTCCCGGATGGTGCCGTCGAAGAGGATCGATTCCTGCGGCACCACGGAGAGGAAGCGGCGGTAGGTGCGCAGGTCGGCTTCGCACATATCTTGGCCATCGAGCACGATTCGGCCCGAGGTCGGGCGCACGTAGCCGATCACCAGATTGAGCAGCGTGGATTTGCCGGCGCCGGACGGGCCGACGAGGGCGATGGTCTCGCCCTGCGCGACCGTGAGGTCGAAGTCCTGCACGGCGTGCGCCTCGGTGCCCGTGTACTGGAAGGAAACTTTTTCGAAACGGAATTCGCCGCGCACTGCGGAGACGGCGGCCTTGCCCTCGTTTTGCTCGAGGTCGGGGCTTTCGAGCACCTCGCCGATGGAGCGGACGGCTTCGAGGCCTTTGGAAATCTGCGGGAGCGTGCCGGCGAGCACCATGACCGAGCCGGTCATCATGCTGAAGTAGGTCGTGAGCATGACGACATCGCCGATGGTGATCGGCAGCCAGCCTGCGGCATACGCCCACGCGGCGATGATGAGGCAGGCCATGTTGAACAAGTTGAAAGTCATCCAGGAGATCGAGCCGAAGACGGCGTTGATCTCGTCGACTTCGAGGCCGGCCTGGCGCACGCGCTGGAGCGACTGGCCGATGCGGTCGAGCGCGCTCGATTCGAGGCCGTGCGCGCGGGTGATCGGGATGAGGTGCGTCATCTCGATCACGCGGGCCGACATCTGCTCGACCTCCTTGCGG
>MWDT01000126.1 GCA_002070825.1 Verrucomicrobia bacterium ADurb.Bin122 | reverse complement strand
GGCGTGACGGCGGTGATCGACTGCGGGCTGGCGCGCGTGGCGCGCTACGATGCGCACCGCGGCATCAACACGCTGCTCATCGAAAAGATCTCGGCGGCGAGCGCCGACCAGCGCGCGGGCCGCGCGGGGCGCACGGCGCCGGGCGTGTGTGTGCGCCTGTGGACGGAGCGCGAGCATGCGCAGCGTCCGATCCAGGAGCTGCCGGAAGTGCGCCGGCTCGATCTGTCGGAGGTGGTGTTGACGCTGAAGGCCAGCGGCATCGTGGACGTGGCGGGTTTCCCGTGGCTGGAAAAACCGGAGCCGCGCGCGCTGGAGCGTGCGGAAGGGCTGCTGGCGGACCTCGGCGCGCTCGCCGGGCCGGACAAGGCGATCACGGAGATCGGGCGGAAGATGCTGCGTTTCCCGGTGCATCCGCGCTATGCGCGCATGCTGCTGGAGGCGGATGCGCGCGGGTGCGTGCGGCCGGTCGCGCTGATGGCGGCGCTCACGCAGGGGCGAAACTTCCTGCTGCGCGGCGTGCCGCGCGACGTGGAGCAGGCGCGCGAGGATGTGCTCGGCGACGAGACGGAGAGCGATTTCTTCCTGCTCATGCGCGCGTGGCGGTACGCCGACCGCGCGAATTTCTCGATGGACGCGTGCCGGCGGCTGGGGGTGCACGCGCAGGCGGCGCGTCAGGTCGGGCCGTTGTTCAAACAGTTTTTGGAAATCTCGGAGAAGGAAGGCCTCGACGTGACCGAGCGGCGTGTGGACGGCGTGGCGGTGCGCAAATGCGTGCTGGCGGGTTTTTCGGACCATCTGGCGAAGCGGCTCGATCAAGGCACGCTGCGCTGCGAGCTCGTGCACGCGCGGCGCGGGGTGCTGGCGCGCGAGAGCGCGATGCAGCAGGCGACGCTGCTGGTGGCCGCCGAGGTGAGCGAAGTCGAGGGGCGCGGCGGCGAGGTCAACGTGTTGCTCAGTCTGGCGACGGCGGTCGAGGAGGTCTGGCTGAAGGAGCTTTTCCCGGCGGATTATTACGAGGCGCGCGGCGTGGTGTACGACGAGGCGGCCAAGCGCGTGGTGGCGCGGCGCGAGCGGCGTTTCCGCGATCTGGTGCTCGAAGCCAAGGGCAACAGCGACGACGTGCCGTCCAACGAAGCGGCGGCGTTGCTGACCGCGGAAGTGCTCGCCGGGCGCATCCAGATCGAGGCGTGGGACGAAAGCGTGGAGCAGTGGATCGTGCGCGTGAACCGGCTGGCGGAGTGGTTTCCCGAGCTGGAGGTCAACCCGCTCACCGAGGCGGACCGGGCGACGCTGATCGAGCAGATTTGCTACGGGGAAACGAGTGCGCGCGGCGTGCGCGAGAAGCCCGTCATGCCGATCCTGCGCGACTGGTTGACGGCCGAGCAGCTCGCGGTGATCGACGACTATCTGCCGGAGCGGCTGACGATGGCCAACGGCCGGCGCTCGCGCATCACGTACCACAAGGAAGGTCCGCCGGTGCTCAGCGCGCGCATCCAGGAACTCTACGGCGTCGAGGGGCGCTTCACGCTCGGGCACGGCCGCGTGCCGGTGAAGATCGAAGTGCTGGCGCCGAATCAGCGTCCGATCCAGGTGACGGACGATCTCACGAGCTTCTGGCGCGACATGTACCCGAAGGTGAAGGCGGAGCTGTCGCGGCGTTATCCGCGCCACGAGTGGCGCTGAGGGCGCGTCGGGCGGCGTCGCTCAACGCTTGCGGCGCGTGCGTCGGGCCGGGCTCGCGGTCTGGGCCTCGGCTTCGCGGACGAGGTAAACGGAGGCGAGCGGCGGGAGCGTGAGCTCGATGGACTGCGCCTGGCCGTGCAGCGCGTGCGGTTGCGTGGCGAGGAGGCCGGAGGCGCCAGTGCCGCTGCCGCCGAAGGCGGTGGCGTCGCTATTGAGCAGCTCGCGGTAGTGGCCGGCCTGTGGCACGCCGAGGCGGAATTTCTCTCGGGGCACGGGCGTGAGGTTGGCGACGAAGATCAGCTCGTGTTGCCCGTCGGCGCTGCGGCGGATGAAGGAGAGCGTGCTGCGGTCGGCGTCGTCGCAGTCGAGCCACTGGAAACCCTGCCAGCCGACGTCGACCTCGTGCAGGGCGGGGAGGGTGGTGTAGAGGCGGTTGAGCTCGCGCACGTAGGACTGGAGCGCGGAGTGGCGGCGGCGCTTGAGGAGCGACCAGTCGAGCTCGGTGTTTTCGTCCCACTCGCGGAGGGCGCCAAATTCGTCGCCCATGAAGTGGAGTTTCTTGCCGGGGTGCGCGTACATGTAGCCGTAGAGCGCGCGGAGGTTGGCGAAGCGTTGCCACTCGTCGCCCGGCATCTTGGAGAGCATGGAGCGTTTCCCGTGGACGACCTCGTCGTGCGAGAACGGCAGGATGAAGTTTTCGGTGAACGCGTACACCATCGAGAACGTGAGGTTCTTGTGGTGGAACCGGCGGTGGACCGGGTCGCGCTGCATGTAGCCGAGCGTGTCGTGCATCCAGCCCATGTTCCACTTGAGGTCGAAGCCGAGGGAGTCGGCGGCGTCGCGGCCGGTGACCTTGGGCCAGGCGGTGGACTCCTCGGCGATCATGAGCACGCCGGGGTGCGTCTGGTGGAGGAGGCGGTTGATGCGACGGAAGAACGCCATCGCGTGGAGGTTTTCGCGGCCGCCGTGCTCGTTGGGCAGCCAGTGCTGGCGCGAGTAATCGAGGTAGAGCATGGACGAGACGGCGTCCACGCGGAGGCCGTCGATGTGGTATTGCTCGACCCAGAAAAGGGCGTTGGCGCAGAGGAAGGCGGCGACCTCGGGGCGCTCGGTGTTGAAGGCGAGGGTGCCCCACTCGTAGTTCTCGCTGCGGCGCGGGTCGGGGTGCTCGTAGAGGCAGGAGCCGTCGAAACGCGCGAGGCCGTGGGCGTCTTTGGGAAAATGCGCGGGCACCCAGTCCACGATGACGCCGAGGCCGGCGCGGTGGGCGGCATCGACGAGGTGGCGGAAATCGTCGGGCGTGCCGAAACGCGCGGTGGGCGCGAAAAAGCCGGTGACTTGGTAACCCCAGGAGCCGTCGAACGGATGCTCGGAGACGGGCAGCAGCTCGAGGTGCGTGTAGCCCATTTCGCGGACGTAGGGGACGAGCTGGTCGGCGATCTCGCGGTAGGTGTACCAGACGTGGTCCTTTGCGTTTTCCGGCGAGGACGGGCGGCGCCAGGAGCCGAGGTGCACTTCGTACACGGCGAGCGGGCGCTGGAGCGTCTGGTGCGTGCGGCGGTCTTTCAACCAGGCGGCGTCGTGCCAGCGGAAACGCGAGGGATCGTGGACGACCGAGGCGGTGTCGGGGCGGCGTTGCGTGGCGAAGGCAAACGGGTCGGCCTTGTCGATGGCCGGGCCGCCGTCCTGCGGGACGATGCGATATTTGTAGAGCTGGCCGTCGTCCAGACCGGGGACAAAAAGCTCCCAGACGCCGGTGCCGGCGACGCGGCGCATCGGGTGGACGCGGCCGTCCCAGCCGTTGAAATCGCCGACGACGCTGATCTGGCGGGCGTGCGGCGCCCAGACGGCGAAGCGGACGCCGTCGAGACCGTGTTGCGAACAAAGATGTGCGCCGAGGTGGCGATAGAGTTGCGCGGCCGGATCGGTCGCGGGGGCGTCGGCGTTTTTCCCGGCGGGCGCGAGGGCGGCGAGGTCGTCGGCCGCGAGGCTGGGGGGCAGGCCGTAGGGCGTGGCGTCGGTGTGCGCGTGGCCGGTGGAATCGGTGACGGAAAGCGTGTAGGGGAAGGGCTGCGTCTCGCCCGGGAAGACGGCTTCGAAGACGCCGTCGGGGTGGATGCGCTCCATCGGGACTTCGAGCGAGGCCTCGGCGATGGGCGCGGGCGAGTCGTCCTGCGCTGCGGCGGGGAACCAGGCGCGGCAGCCCTCGGCGGGCGGCTCGGAGTGGCGGATGAGAGTGACCTCAGTGGCGTCGGGCTGGAACGTGCGGACGGCGAGGGCGGGCTGGCGCTCGGCCTCGGGCGTGGCGGGCGGAAGCGTGACGGGGTGCGCGCCGTGGAGCTGCTCGGGAGAGACGTGGTCGAGGGAGTTGCGCTCGCGGACGGTCTCGGCGGCGCACTTCAGGGCTGCTTTCAGGCCGGCGAGGGAGAGGGCGGGATCGGCTTTCAGGAGCTCGTCAAACGAGGTGGCTTCTGCGAGGCGCTCCAAGACTTCGCCGACGAGGCGCCCGGAGGATTGGAGAACTGGTTGGCCCAGTTTGACAGAAGGATCGACGACGACGCGCTCCTGCGCGGGCGTCCGGTCTTTGTCGGGTGGGGATTTCTCCGGGGACATGTCCCCGGTTTCATCCTGTCCGTGAGAGTTTAAGACAAGCGGATTCGCCATCAGGCCGGGAAGTCGTGGGTGAGGATATCCAGGGCGCGGCGACTGATCTCGCGGCCGTAGTCGGTCCAGCGACCCTGTCCCCAGTAGCGGAAGCAGCTCGTCTGGGCGCAGAGGAGGTGAAAGAGGGCGTTGCGGTAGCGTTGCTCGCCGGACCAGATGCCGGGGCGGGTGACTTTCTCGTGGAAGAGGGCGCTGGCCTTCTCCATGGGGCCGAGGACGTTTTCGTAGCCGTAAATCCAGGAGATGTCGTTGGTCCAGCTGCCGCCCTCGACGTGGAAGTTATAGTCCTCGCGGTGGAGCTCGGCGATGGCCTTGGCGAGCTTTTCGGGGCCGTCGCCCGGAGTGAAGCGCTCCCAGATGCGGCGTTGGCGGACGGGATGGACGACGGGGAAATCGTCGTCTTTCCAGCCGTCGGCGCGGAGGTATTCGAGGTACTCGGTGGGGTTGAGAAGGGGAAACGCGGAGCCGCGGGCGGCGCGGACGACATCGACGAAGCGGCCGGGAAACTCGTTCATCATCACGTGGCCGTTTTCGCCGTCGGCGATCTGGGTGACGAGCGGGAGGATGGAGCGGCCCTTGTAATGCCAGCGGGACTGGCTGCACGCCTCGTCGTAGGGCTGCATGTGGCCGATGAGCTTGGTGTCGCTGCCCTGGGTTTTGATGAAGACGAGGATGCTCTCGGACTCGCCGGCGGAGTTGGTGCAGACGAGGCGGTTTGGCAGGTGGAGAAACGGGCTGCCCCAGCCGGTGTCCGGATTCTCGACGGTGTGCTCCTGCACGACGATCCACTGGTAGCCGCAGGCTTTGAGCGTTTTGACAAACGCGTGGGCGACGTCGGGGTGGTTGGGCAGGGCGAGCTCGGAGGGCATGAAGCCGCGCACGCGTGACAGGGCTTCCCAGCCGAAGAGCGAGGCAAACTGGTTTTGCCAGGCGGTGACGTGCAGACGGAAATCCTGCGGCGGCGTGGAGGGCGCGACGGCGTGGCCCCAGGTGGTGCCGAGCCACTCGACGCAGTGCCGGTAGGCGGGATCGCAGGTGACGCCGCGCAGGGCGTCGAGCACGTCGGTGGCGCCCATCTGCGTGAGGCCGTGGAGGAGCGTACCGGAGTAGTTGAGTGTGAGGCGGGGCTGCGCGCCCTCGTGGACGAGCTGGCGGATAAAATCGGCCGGGCGGCGGTAGCACCAGCGGTAGAGGCGGGCGTTGTGCCGGTCTTCCTCGTACGGGCTTTGCTCCATGAACTGGAGGTTGCCGATGAGCGGCTCTCGGGTGAGGTCGGAGCCGCGGCCCGGACCGCCCGCGGGGATGAGCGGCTGGTGCATGTGCAGGGCAATGGCACAGGCACCGGACGCCCGGCCAAGATCGATGCCGCACTCGTGGAGGAACACGGGGCGGTCGCGGCCAGTTTGTGTGGCGTGTGACCGCTCGTGGTCCCAACCGCAGACGTTGGGCAATCCGTCGATGATGGCCGGAGGGAAGTCCATGGGCGCTTACTTGAAGTCGTGGATGACGATGGACTCGGCGCGGCGGCAGAGCTCGCGGCCGTAGTCGGTCCAGGTGCCCTGGCCCCAGTAGCGGAAACAGCTGGTCTGCGAGCAGAGCAGGTGGAAGAGGGCGTTGCGGTAGCGCGGATCGCTCTCGGCGACCTTGCGCTTGAGCACGCGTTCGTAGAACAGCGAGCTGGCCTTCTCCATCGGCCCGAGGACGTTTTCGTAGCCTTTGACCCAGGAGATGTCGTTGGTCCAGCTGCCGCCGTCCATGTGGAAACGGTGGTCCTCTTTTTTGAGGGCTTCGATGATGGCGGGGAGCTTGGAGGCGTTGGCGGCGCTCGGAGTGAAACGGTCCCAGATACGCTTCTGGTGGATGGGCTGGGCGGCGGGGAAATCGGTTTCCTTGATGCCCATGGCGAAGAGGTGTTCGAGGTACTCGGTGGCGCCCATCGCGGGCACGTCGGAGCCGGAGCACTCGCGCATGACGTCCATGAATTTCGGGGGAAACTCGTTCATCATCACGCCGCCGTTTTCGCCGTCGGCGATCTGGGTGACGAGCGGGGGCACCTGTTTGCCGGCGAGCTCCCAGCGCGAGAGGCTGCGCGCCTCGTAGGCGGGCTGCATCTGGGCGACGAGTTTGGTGTCGCTGCCCTGCGTCTTGATGATGGCGATGATGGAGACCTCCTCGCCGCGGGA
>MWDT01000125.1 GCA_002070825.1 Verrucomicrobia bacterium ADurb.Bin122 | reverse complement strand
GACAAGGCGACGCAGTGGGCCTGGTTGCGCGAACGCGTGCTCGGTGACCGGGTCTGCACGGCGCAGGTGCGTGAGGGCAAAAAGGTCGTGTTCGGCGTCGGCAGTCTCGATGCGCAGATCATGTTTATCGGTGAGGCGCCGGGCGCGGACGAGGAAGTGCAGGGCGAGCCGTTTGTCGGCCCGGCGGGGCAGTTGCTCACGAAGATGATCCAGGCGATGGGCGTCGGCCGGGACCAGGTTTACATCGGCAACATTCTGAACTGGCGGCCGCAACTGCCTGTCGGCGCGGACGGGGTGCAATACGGCAATCGCGAGCCGACGCCGGAGGAAATGGAGTACTGCCTGCCGTTTTTGCGGGCGCAGATCGAGGTGGTGAAACCGGCGGTGATCGTGGCGCTCGGCGCGACGGCGGCGAAGGGGCTGCTGGGCGTGCAGGCGTTTCGCACGGTGACGGAGGCGCGCTCGCGCTGGCACGATTACCTGGGCCGGCCGGTGCGGGTGACATACCATCCGAGCTATTTGTTGCGGAAGTCCAGCGAGTCGAAATTGGCGGAGCGCAAGGCGAAACGCGCCGCATGGGAGGATTTTCTACTCGTCATGGAGCGCGCAGGGCTGAGCATCTCAGAAAAGCAACGCGGCTATTTCTTGTAACCTATGAAACTGTCTTCCCTGACTGCCCCGGGTTTCTCCGGCCTCCTGCGGTGGCTGCGCCGTCCCCAGTGTCTGGCGGTGGCGCTTGTGCTCGCCGGCGGGCTCGCTGCGCAGGCGCGCGCCGACGACGAGATGTTCGATTTCGAGGTGTTGCAGTACAAGGCGAAGCTGCTCGCGGCCAAGCCGTACGAGGTGCGCCCCGTGCGCGTGCCGGAGCATCTGCTGGCGCCCGCGTTCACCTACGACGAGCACCGCGACATCCGCTTCCGTCCGGAGATGGCTTGGTGGCGGCGCGAGAAGTTGCCGTTCCAGCTCCAGTTTTTCCATCCCGGCTTCATCTACAACAAGACCGTGCAGCTCTCCGAGGTGGATGGCCGCGCAGCCACCTCGATCGATTTCAACAAGCGTCTCTTCGACTACGGTAAGAACGGACTGAAGGGCGGCGTGCCGCACGACATGGGCTTCTCCGGCTTCCGTGTGCACTATGCGCTCAACAATCCGAACTACCTCGACGAGCTGGTGGTGTTTCAGGGCGCGAGCTACTTCCGGGCACTTTGTGCCAAGGCCGTCTATGGCCTCTCCGCACGCGGTCTGGCCATCGACACCGCCGAGCCCACCGGCGAGGAGTTTCCCATCTTCGAGGAATTCTGGATCGAGAAACCGGCCGCCGATGCGAAATCGCTGACGGCTTATGCGCTGCTCGACAGCCCGAGCGTGGCTGGCGCGTACCGCTTCATCATCACCCCCGGCGACGACACCGTCATGCAGGTGAAGCTCGCACTCTACCTGCGCAAGCCGGTCAAGGTGCTCGGCGTGGCGCCGCTCACCAGCATGTTCTGGCACGGCGAGGGCTCCTCCGACCATTACGGCGATTTCCGCCCCGAGGTGCACGATTCTGACGGCCTCCTGCTCGCGCATGGGAGCGGCGAGTGGCTCTGGCGCCCGTTGACCAACCCGACCGTGATTCGCTCGGCTGCGTTTGCCGATGTGAACCCGCGCGGCTTTGGCTTGCTGCAACGCGACCGCGATTTCTCCCACTACGAGGACCTGGAGGCCAGTTACCAGAAGCGCCCGAGCACCTGGGTCGAGCCCGTCGGCAACTGGGGGCGCGGCGCCATCCGCCTGATCGAGATCCCCACGCCTGACGAGACCAACGACAACATCGTGGCTTTCTGGCAGCCCGAGACGCTGCCTGCGGTCGGCGAGCCGCTCGTGCTCGAATACCGCCTGCACTGGAACATGGACCAGATCAAGCCGCCGTCCGGCGCCACCCTCGCCACCCGCATCGGGCATTCGAAGACGCACGAGCCCGAGCTCACCCGTTTTGTCGTCGATTTTGACAGTCCGTATCTGCGCGTGCGCGGCGGCGATTTCCCCGCCGAGGCGATCGTGAGCGTGGGTGAGGGCGCAAAGCTCGAGCATCAGTCCATTCAGAAAAACACGGCCAACGGATCGTGGCGCGTGGCCTTTGCGCTGCGCCCCGACGGGAGCGGCCGCCCTGTGGAGTTGCGTTGTTTCATCCGCCGCGCGCCGCACGTCCTCACTGAAACATGGAGCTATCGCTGGAATCCCTGAGTTCCTTCCGGCCCCGCACGGGGACGCTTGAAGAGTGGAACGCTGCGTACGTGCGCGTGGAGGACTATCTGCGTGCCCATCGCATCCACAATCGCCTCCATCAGAGCCGCCTCATCCAGGTGATCCTGGTCAGGGCGGCCAAGCGCCACGAACGCATGCCCACCGTGTCGCCGACCACCCTCGCCGCCGAGGAAACCGAAAAGTGGATGGACGACTGGTTCGGCGCGGTCTTGGGCACCACGGACCACAGCCATGAGCGCATCGCGATCGACGGTCGTGTTGCCCTGCTGCTGTGCGACGGCCCGCAGCGCTGGCCGTATGCGTTTCTGGAGGATAAAAACGTCCCGCAGGATTTTGCGCAGGCGATGACTGCCAGCGCCATGGAGGCCGGCCCCGACATGAAGACCTCCAACATGGTGCCGCAGCCGCTCGATTTCGGCGTGATCAGCGAGACGGCCGGCGAGGTGCTGGAGCGCATCGAGCGCTACCCCCTGCTGGGCATGCTCGCCCTCTGGGCCCTATTCCTCGGTGTGCTCGCCGCCATCTTCTACTGGACTCGTTGATTTTTCCATGACCGCCACCTGCGTATTCGATCCGTCGAAGATGACGCCGCGCCGACTGATGCGCCGGCGCTTCATGTTTTTTACGGCGGTGTTTTCCTTCACGAGTCTGGCCACCTGGGTGATGGCCGACCTGCTCTGGCGGGTCGGGTCGTTTGGCGCGCTGGAGGTCTCTTTGCTCGTACTCTTCGTGGTGCTGTTCGCCCACATCTCGGTGGGCTTTTGCACGGCGATGTTCGGTCTCTACGTGATCAACCGCGGCGGCGACCGCTGCCGCATCACGCAGACCGTCGACTGGAACAAGGACACCCCGCTGGGGCGCACCGCCATCCTCGTGCCGGTGTTCAACGAGGACGTGAGCCGCGTATTCGAAGGTCTGCGCGTGATCTACGGCTCATTGAAAGACACCGGCAAACTGGAGCACTTCGATTTCTTCATCCTCAGCGATTCCAACCGGCCCACGCAGTGGATTCAGGAGGAGGTCGCTTGGACGGAGCTGTGCAAACAGGTCGGTGGTTTCGGCCGCATCTTCTACCGGAAGCGCCGCCAGCAGATTAACAAGAAGTCGGGCAACGTGGCCGACTTCCTGCGCCGCTGGGGCAAGGACTACCGGTACATGGTGGTGTTCGACGCCGATTCGATCATGACCGGCCGCTCGCTCGTGCAACTCGTCGCCATGATGGAGGCAAATCCACATGCGGGCATCATTCAGACAGCCCCGCGACTGGCTCGCGGCGAGTCCCTTTACGCGCGCATCCAGGCGTTTTCGAACCGGCTTTACAGCCCGCTCTTCCTTGCGGGCACCAACTACTGGCAGCAGCACGAGGGCAACTACTGGGGCCACAACGCCGTCATCCGCGTGCAGCCGTTCATCGACCACTGCGCGTTGCCCGACCTGCCTGGCAGCGAGCCCTTCGGCGGGCGCATCCTCTCGCACGATTTCGTGGAGGCTGCGCTCATGCGCAAGGCCGGCTGGACCGTCTGGCTCGCCCACGATGTCGAGGGAACCTACGAGGAGGGCCCGCCGACGCTCATCGACAGCGCCAAGCGCGACCGCCGCTGGTGCCAGGGCAACATGCAGCACACCTGGCTGCTACTGGCTCGCGGCTTCCGCCCGGCCAACCGTTTTCATCTGCTCATGGGCGTGATGGGCTACGTCTCTTCGCCGCTCTGGCTCCTCTTTCTGATTCTGAGCACCGGCATGGTGATTTCGCAGGTCGTCGGACACGACATCCCCTTTGACCGGCCCGAGGATTACACCTCGCTCTTCGGCTACCGTGTTTACGTGCCGGAAGCGTTCTTCCTCTTCCTGCTCACGTTGCTGCTCCTCTTCCTGCCCAAGATCGTCAGCGTGATCCTCACGATGGCCGACAAGGCGTCCGCACAGTCCTTTGGCGGCCGCCCCCGGCTGTTCCTGAGCGCCCTGCTGGAGATCGTGACTTCGTCGCTCCTCGCCCCGATCAACATGCTTTTCAACTCGAAGTTCGTGCTCTTCACGGTGCTCGGACAGGGCGTGGGCTGGGTGACGCAGCAGCGGCAGGCTGCCGCCGATGGCACCGATTGGCGCGAGGCGATCCTCACTCATTGGCCGCACATGGCTGTCGGTTTGGTGTGGGGCGCGTCGGCGTTTGCCCTTTCGCCCATGTTTTTCTGGTGGATGCTTCCGGTCGTACTCGGCCTGCTGCTTTCCATCCCGATTTCGATTTTCCTCAGCAAGGGTGGCATCGGCCTGAAGAGTCGTGAAATGGGGCTGTTTCTCACGCCGGACGAGACGCAGCCGCCCGCCGAGCTCACGCTCCTGGAGAAGAACCTCTCGGAGTGTTATCAACACATGCAGCCGATCGAGCCGTTGCGCGCGGACTACGGTTTGCTCCAGGCCGTGCTCGATCCGTACGTCAATGCCGTGCATGTGTCGCTCCTGCGCCAACGCCGCCCAAGCGAGGAGTCGCGCGAGTGGTTCACCGAACTGCGCGGTCGTCTGCTACGTGACGGCCCGGCCCAACTTTCCCAAAAGGAGAAGATGGCGCTGCTGCTGGATGCCGAGTCGATGATCTGGTTGCACGAGGAATTGTGGCGCCAGCCAGGTGAGGCGCTCGCCGAATGGTGGCGACTGGCCATGCGCCAGTACAACGTCCTCACCACGCATCCCGTCACCGCGCTTTATCGCTGATCGCGCACCGGAGCCGCGCACTTTCGCGCTCGCTCCGTGCCGGGGCGCCCGCTGGAGTCGCGGCATGGTTTTGACCGTTGTGGCAGTCGTGCTGGGGTTACACCTGGCGGGTGAATTGATTCTGGCCGAGCTGAACCGTCGCGAAGTGCGCCGGCATGCCGGTGCGGCTCCGGCGGCGGTGGCCGCCATCGTCGATGCGCCCACCTACGCAAAGTCTGTGGAGTACACGCAGGCGAAGCTGCGCTTCGGCATGGTGTCGCAGGTCTTCGACACGGCGCTGCTGGCTGCAGTGGTCTTCGGTGGCCTGCTGCCGTGGCTGTACGCGAAGTTCGCTCCGATGGCGCCCGCGGGCACCTGGGACGATGCGCTTTTCATCGGTGCGGCGCTCGTGCTGCTTTCGATCCCGTCGCAGCCCTTCGACTGGTGGAGCACCTTCCGGTTGGAGGCGCGTTTCGGTTTCAACAAGAGCACGCTCCAGCTCTGGCTCGGCGACAAGCTCAAGGGCGTGTTGCTCGCCGCAGTGATCGGGTTTCCGCTGCTGTGGGCGCTGCTCTCGCTCGTGCTCTGGGTGGGCCGCTGGTGGTGGCTGTGGGGCTTTGCCCTGATCTTCGCCTTCCAACTGCTGATGATGGTGCTCTACCCGAAGCTCATCCTGCCGCTCTTCAACAAACTCACGCCGCTGCCCGATGGCGAGCTGCGCACCCGCCTCCTGGCGCTGGCAGACCGCACCGGCTTCAAGGCGCAGACCATCGAGGTGATCGACGGCTCGAAACGCTCCGGCCACTCCAACGCCTATTTCACCGGTTTCGGACGCTTTCGCCGCATCGTGCTTTTCGACACGCTGATCTCGCAGCTCACACCCGAGGAGTTGGAGGCCGTGCTCGCGCATGAGATCGGCCACTACCGTCGCGGACACATCCCGCGCATGCTCGCCATCTCGGCCATCATCCAACTCGGTGCCCTCGCCGCCATCGCCGCCCTCGCCGCGAGCGGCTGGTTCAACCCCGCCTTCGGCTTCCCCGCCGGCGAGATTGCCCCCGCGTTCCTGCTCTTCGGCCTGCTCAGCGGCGCTGCCATGTTCTGGCTCACCCCGCTCGCCAATCTCTTTTCCCGTAAACACGAGTACGAGGCCGACGCCTTTGCCCGCGAAGCCATGGGCGGCCCCGCGCCGCTCGTCGCCGCCCTGCGCAAGCTCGCGCAGAAAAACCTCAGCAACCTCACGCCGCATCCGTGGTACAGCGGTTTCCACTATTCGCACCCGACGCTCGTCGAGCGCGAACGCGCGCTCACCGCGTAGCCGCCACGCCGGGTTGCCTGTCCAGCCATGATGCCGCTCCTCCAGTCGTCGTCTGCGCGGTGTCGGATTCTGGCGGTGCTCGTGGTTGCCTGTGCGGCGCTGGCGGACGCGGCGCCGCTCACGGTGGCGACCTACAACGTGGAAAACTACACGCTGGCCGACCGCATGACCGACGACGGCTACCGGACCGAGTATCCGAAGTCCGAGGCGTCGAAGCAGGCGTTGCGCGCCGTGATCCGTGCCATCGACGCTGATGTGCTCGTGCTCCAGGAGATGGGGCCG
>MWDT01000124.1 GCA_002070825.1 Verrucomicrobia bacterium ADurb.Bin122 | reverse complement strand
CAGCACGTCCCGGCCAATTGGACGGGTTTCCTTGAGCTGGAGCGCCACGCGCACCTGGCCCGCCACCAAAGGCTGACCAGCGCCGAGCAGGCACGGCTCCAAGGTCACCCACAACTCGTCCACCACGCCGGCGGCCAGAAAGAGCGCGTTGATCTCGCCGCCGCCCAAGAGCGCACAGTGCTTCAAGCCTCCCCGCTCGAACCGCGAAAGCAGCGCATCAGGGGCCTCTGAGGAAAATTCGAGCTGCCCCGGAATCGCATCGCGCGCCAGGGCTGCCGGATCTCGTGTCAACACCACCCGATGCCGCGCCACGCGGCCCATGCGCGCCTGCAGCGTCGCACGGTTTAGCCGGTAGGTCGCCGCCCCCATCACGCTGCAATCGAACTCGCGCAGGCAGGCGGGGAACCAGCCCCGATCCGCATCCGAGACAAACGCCGCCTCCGTCTGCCCGTAAGGCGTGATCCGGCCGTCGAGGGATTGAGCTGCGATGAGAACGACACGCATGCCCGCGAGCGTAGCGGCGCCGTGCACACACACAATCGCCCATTCGAAAAACCACGGAGGGCGCCCGAAAACGGGCACAAAAAAAGCCGCAGCGGGCACCAGCTTCCCGCTGCGGCCAGGCAGCCAGCCTTAGTACGGATGCGTAGCCATATGTCTTTGCACGTGCAGTCGAGTAATTAGCCCGACAGCCACGCCGACAAGCGACGCACCGTAAACCGCTCCGAACATGGCCGCAGAGCCATATCCGGAAAAACCGTGGAAAAGTTGTTCGCGCGCAGCCGGCATCGTCAAGCCTGCGGATGCCAGAAAATGAAGTTCGCCGTGCGTGTGCGCGGAAACCGGCGAAGCATGTGGACGACTGGCTTTCACGCGAAAAGCATCAGCGCGCCGGCTCCGCGCGTCAACCGACGAGACTACGCCCCTCCAAGGGTAGTTACACTCACACCGCAAACCCGTCGGCGGGGTACGAATACCACCTGCGTCGCCAGGATAAACTTACGAAAAGCCCTCCACGCAAGCGCGGTTCGTGTCGATTAAAGCACAACCCCCATCTCGCCATGCAGACATCCTCGATTTTGCTGCAAGCAGACTTCAGCGGGCGGTTGATTCCTCAACCGGACCTATCCCTGAGTTCCCTCCACGGCGTCGAACGGGCAATCTTCCGAGCACGGGAAACCCTCGAAGCCGGATGGCAACTGACCTCCGACGAGGCGATACGGCTATTCGGGCAGGAGCGCGAACCGGCCTCCGGACAAGTCCTCCCCATGTCCGAAGGCGAAGACGAGATCGAGTCCATCGCCGACTATTTCGGCCGGCAGACCGAAGAGCTCGACTAGCCCCGCCCCCTAGGCATCGGGATGGCCTTAAGGCCGCGCCCGATGCGTCGATTATCAGGGTGAGCGCCCAAGCGCCACCTCATGCAACTTCACGGGCATAGCATCCGCCGCAAGTCGATCATCGGACGGGTCTGCAATCCCAACCCGTCACCGGAAACCTTGCGTGGCATCCAGCTGGCGATCTTCCGCGCAGAGTCCGCACTCCAGGCGGGCCGGCTGCTGACGCCCGGCGAAGCGGCCGCTCTCGCCGGCCCCGATGCGCGCGGCAAAGACACCCTCTACTCGATCGCGCGCGACGCCGCTTGGGAGACCAATGGCGACCTCGAGGACATCCTCTACCACCTCGACGAGCGATTCCCGAGCATGGAGAAGTAAGTCCCGGGAAAGGGGCACGCCAAGATCCGGCCCCTGCCGCCGCAACCCGTGACGAGTTGGCCCAACTGTGCCATCACGGACCGGGACGCCTTAACTCACACCGCCGCAAGGAATGGGACCTGATTACTCGAAATCAATCATTTAGCTAATCCACCGATCCCGGCACCGGGTATGCAAAGGAGGGGCTTGTTCAACGACAACAACCCTCAACCAGGAAACACCGCCATGCATATCATCCGCTACACGTACCCGACCGCCCGCAGCCTCGCGCCCACCACCGCATTCCAGGGCCGCAGCCCGTGGGCAGGACTTGAAAGCGAGATCGACCGCCTCTTTGCCAATGCCCTCGGCGAGTTCTCCGAACCGGCTGCCGGCAACACCTTCCCGGTCGATCTTTACGAAGATAAGACCAACACCTACGTCCGCGCCGAGCTCCCAGGCGTCAACCGCGACGCCATCCACGTGGAAATGGTCGAGGACAATCTGTCCATCCAAGCCTCGCGCACTCAGAAAACGGGCGACCGCGAAGAAGCCTTCGCCTTCAGCCGCACACTCAGCGTCCCGGAAAACGTGCAGGCCGACAAAGTCTCCGCATCCTACGAGAACGGCGTGCTGACCGTCACCCTGCCCAAACGAGAAGAGGCAAAGCCCAAGAAAGTCTCGATCGCCGTCAACTAACCCATCCCGGAAACCCTTATCATCAGGAGAAACTCACCATGTCACTCGTCCAATCCATCGTCCCCTTCCTCGCCCGTCGTCCCGCGCCCGCCGCCGAGCTCGGCGCGACCGTCAAGCCCCAGCACACGCTCCGAGAAGCGCCTGACGCCTGGACACTCACCGTCTATCTGCCCGGCGTAACCAAGGAAAACCTGGAGGTCACCACCGAAGCCGGAGCCCTCAGCATCGTAGGCCGCCGCGTCTGGCAGCAACCCAAAGACTGGACCGCCCTTTATCGCGAGACCTCGTCGGCAAACTTCGCCGCCACCTTCGAATACGACCTGTCGGTCGACGAAGAAAAAATCCGCGCCGAACTCAAAGACGGCGTGCTCCAAGTCACCCTGCCGAAGGCCGCGGCACTCCAGCCGCGACGCATCGCCGTCCAGTGACGTTCGCTTTCAGGTAGCGTTAGGGAACCCGATGCGCCCCAGGGGTGGGGCGCATCATTCTTTTTTCAACTCGCGGAGCATTAACGCCGGGAGCGCCTCGGCCGGTGCCTTCCCGGCAAACAGCACCTGATAGATCTCCGCCATGATCGGCGCCTCGATCCCCCGACTGCGGCACAACTCGTGAAACGATTCCGTGGTCCGATAACCTTCGACCACCGTGCGTCGGTGCTCGATCAGCTCCGCCACCGGCACGCCCTCGCCCAGCTTCTCGCCAAACTCGCGATTCCGGCTCCACGCGCCGTGGCACGTCGCCACCAGATCGCCAAATCCGCTCAAACCGTAAAAGGTCTCCGCGCGCGCTCCCAGCGCAATGCCCACGCGCACCATCTCCGCGAGCGCCCGCGTGAGCATCGCGGCCTTCGTGTTGTCGCCCAGATGCAGACCATCGCAACACCCCGCCGCGATCGCGTAGATGTTTTTCAAACACCCGCCAAACTCCACGCCGGGCAGATCCTCGCTCGTGTACAGGCGCAGCGACGCCCCGCTGATCGCAGCCTGCACCTCCGCCACCACCAGATCGGGCCGTTGCGCCGCGAGCACCATCGCCGCCGGCAGCCCACGGGCCACCTCTCGGGCATTGGTCGGGCCCGTCAACGAGCCAACCGTCATGCCAGGCAGCACCGCCGCGAGCACCTCCGACGGGCGCGCATGCGACTCGCGCTCCAGTCCCTTGGCCAGACTCGCCACCAGACGCACGCTCGGCGTCGCACCCAAGGCCGCCTGCAACCGCACACCCGTGTCGCGCAGCGCCTGCGCCGGGCAGGCCATCAGAACCACATCGGCACCTGTCAACGCCACCGACAAATCCGCCGTCACACCGATGCACGTCGGCAGTGGGATGCCGGGAAGGTAGTCGCTGTTCTCGCGAGCCGCGCACAATGCCGTCGCATGGCTGGCGCGACGAGGCACCAGGGCAACCGTCTGACCTACCCGCGCCAAATGCACGGCAAATGCCGTCCCCCAGGCGCCTGCTCCAACCACGCAGAATTTCATGGGTAAAAATTGTCGAAGCCGTTTACGCAGCGCACGGAGAAAATTTAGGGAGACTCCGGCGCGCTCAGACGAGGAAAGTCGGGATTTTCTCGCCTTCGATGACGCGCTCGAAGGATTCGCGCGCGTTGACCAGTTCAAAGGCACCGCCGCGCACCATCACCTCGGCCGGCAACAGCCGCGCATTGTAGCGGCTCGCCATCGAAAAGCCGTAGGCTCCCGCGCTGAGGATCGCGACAAACTCGCCCTCGCCCAACTCCTGCAACTGGCGGTCCTTCGCGAAACAATCGCTGCTCTCGCAGACCGGGCCGACGATGTCGGCCACGAGCGCGCGCCGCGTGGTGTCGCGCTGCAACGGCACGATCTCGTGGTAGCTCTCGTACATCGCAGGGCGCACCAGATCGTTCATCGCCGCGTCGAGAATGAGGAAGTTTTTTGTCAGCCCACGCTTCAGGTACTCCACGCGGGCGAGGAGGGCCCCGGCATTGCCGACGAGGAAACGCCCCGGCTCGACAAGGATCTTCAGCCCGAGAGGCTGGAGCAGCGGCGTGAGGGCCGCGCCATAAGCCTCTGGCGTGAGCGGGCGCTTGGCCGCGGGCTGTGCATCCCACCAGGCCTGCGAGCCGCTGGCGAGCGCCTCCCGGTAAACGATGCCGAGACCGCCGCCGATCGAGAGGTACTCGATCCCATACTTGGCCTTGAGCTCCGCCGCCAGTGGCACGATGCGCTGCACCGCGTCGACAAACGGTCCGGTCTCGGTGATCTGCGAGCCGATGTGCATCTGCACGCCGCGGATGCGGATGTTCTTAAACTTCGAACACGCCTCGTAGGCGGCAGCGGCATGCTTGATCGGGATGCCAAATTTGTTGTCGCTACGCCCGGTGGTCACCTTGGCGTGCGTCTGCGCATCGACATCGGGATTGATGCGCACCGCGATCGGCGCCTTCACGCCGAGCTTGCCGGCCACATGGTTGATGCGGGCCAGCTCAGGCTCGCTCTCGACGTGCAGCGCGTACATGCCGTTTTCCAGCGCCAGCTTGATTTCCGCCTCCGTCTTGCCGACCCCGGCAAAGACACTCTTCTGGATGTCGGCGCCCGCGGCGAGGGCCCGGCGGATCTCGCCGCCGCTTACAAAATCGAACCCGGCGCCGAGACCGGAGAGCAGCCGCAATACCGCGAGGTTCGAGTTGGCCTTGGTCGCGTAGCAGATCTCCACGTCGAGCCCATCCAGGCTCTGCTTGAGCCGCGCGTAGTGGTCGGCGATCGTCGTCGCGCTATAAACGTAGGTCGGCGTGCCATAGAGCTGCGCCACCGCAGCCAACTCGACATTCTCGCAGTGCAGGGAATCGGCGGTATAGCGGAAGTGGTGCATAAGGGGCGGCGTCAAAAGCCGGACGCTAGCGGGTTTCCCCTTGAAAAAACCACCTCAAATTTCCGACATGCACAGACCGTGTTGCGCCTCCTCGCCCGACTTTTCTCGAAATCCGATCCCCTCCGGGGGGGCTGGGCTCCGCGCGGCCGGCACGACGGGCGCTTCGTCGGCTATCTCGTGACCAGCAATCGCAAGACGATCGACACCCGCTGGCAGGACTTCGGTGCGACCCTGCGGCGCCTGCTCTGGCGCCTGCTCATGCTAGTCCTGGCCTGCGGGCTGTTCTGGGTCGTCTGGGAAAGCGTCCGGGCATTGCACATATTCTAAACCGGCGCCTTGCCTCGCGCACCACCCGCCCTAGGACTTGGCGGATGCGACTCCCACGCCTACTCCTCCCCTTGGTTGCTTTCGTCGCCGCCCTCACCGGTTGCGCCACCGATTTTAAGCTCAGCGAGATATCCGTCTCGATCGTCAGCATCCGCCCGATCTCCGCGACTGCACTCGAGACACAGGCCAGCATGACGCTGCGCTTCACCAACGCCAATGTCCTGGCCATCGGAGTCGATGGCACGACGCACAAGCTTTACCTCAACGGCGCCTACGTCGGCCAGGCGGTCAACAAGGAGGCCGTCGGCCTGCCTCCACTGGGTACGACCACAGCCGACGTCACCATCCAGCTCGAAAACCTCGCGCTCGTGAAACAGCTCCTAAAGTCGGCCGGCGAACAATCGGCGACCTACCGCCTCGACAGCCGCCTGTATGTCCGAGCCGGCGAAGACTGGCAGAACTACAACTGCTCGCAGCAAGGCAGCGTCGATCTGCAGGCGCTCGCCGCCGTCGCCCGTTAACCAGTCCGCCCACACAAGCTGCCGGCGGGAAACGCCGGCACAAAAAAGCCGCGCCCCCAGATGGAGCGCGGCTTTGAAGTTTTCAGAGGGACGACGCGCGCATTATGCGCCGCCAGCGGTGCTCTCGCTCTTGGCCGAGAACGCCTCGCGGAAGCTGGCCGCGAGGTAGTCGCGGTTCATGCGGGCGATGAAGTCCTGCGAGATGCCCTTCGGGCAGGCGGCGGAGCATTCGTACTGGTTCGTGCAATTGCCGAAACCGAGCTCGTCCATCTTCGCGACCATGGCGAGGACGCGGCGATCGCGCTCGGGCTGGCCCTGCGGGAGGAGGGAGAACTGGCCGACCTTGGCCGAGACGAAGAGCATCGCGGAGGCGTTTTTGCACGCCGCGACGCAGGCGCCGCAGCCGATGCAGGAGGCGGCGTCCATCGCGAGGTCCGCGTTGTCCTTCGGCACCGGGATCGAGTTGGCGTCGGG